>JBLNDH010000206.1:0-12291 GCA_050261455.1 Bacillota bacterium | reverse complement strand
CGACAGTCCGCAGATCAGCGAGTTGGTTCGGCTGGTCCGGAGCGAGATCGAAGATGAGGTGAATCGTGTCAACCGGGAAATGGCGGGGGATGAGTGGAAGCCTAAAGCGGCTGGGCATCTGGGTGATGATTTTGTTGATCTGGGAGGGTGCATATAGGACGATCGGCTGGCGGGAATACATCTTCCCGGCCCCCAGCCACATCACCGATGCGATACTCGGGATGTTGAATGTGCGGACGGCGTTCGGAGAGCCGTTTCGCGCCGCGGGCTGGCCGCTGGCGGCGGGAGTGGCGGCGGTGCCGGCGGGGCCCTGGTATAGCAGCCCGCTGATCAGCTCGCAGGTGGTCAGCGCCGTGCGGCTGGTGCTCGGATTTGGGATCAGCATCGTGCTGGGGGGGGCGTGGGGTCTGGCGATGTGGCGGCTGGCGTGGCTGGATCGGATGCTGGGGGGACTGTTCCTGGGGCTGCAGACGCTGCCCAGCGTTTGCTGGGTCCCGCTGGCGATTCTCCTGTTCGGGATCAACGAAACCGGCATCCTCTTCGTGCTGGTGATGGGGAGCTTCTTCGCGATTGCCATTGCCTTGCGGGATGGGCTGAAGCAGATCCCGCCGATCTACCAGCGAGCGGGGCTGATGCTGGGGGCCAGTGGTTGGAAGCTGTATCGGTATGTGCTTCTGCCAGCGAGTCTGCCGGCGCTGGCCGGGAGTCTCCGGCAGGGGTTTTCGTTCGCTTGGCGTTCGCTAATGGGGGCGGAATTGATCCTGATGGTGCAGCAGCATGGGCTGGGGTTTCAACTGGCCATGGGCCGCGAAACCATGGACGTGGCCAAGGTGGTCGCGGTGATGATCGTCATGGTGGTGGTTGGCATGGTGGTGGACCGCTGGGGGTTTGCCAAGCTGCAACAGCGCGTGCAGGCGAGGTTTGGGCTGGGGTGATGGGAGGAAGGGGCCAGGGGTCAGCAAAAAAGGCGGGCAGTGGACGGGGCGTGGTGGACAGTGTGAAAACTTACTGTAGAAGAGAGATTTGAGACTAACGGAGCGCCGGAGGCATACGCGAGGGCAAAAAGGGGCGATCGCGGCGGGCTGTTGGAGTCTGGACAAGTGAGGATTTTGCTATTGCTTTAGGGGGGGCAGGGCGGCAGAATACCTATAGTTGTCCGTCGTGTTATTGTGACGGATCATATCTGGTATTCCGGTCTTGGGCTCTACATTTCGGCGAGGTTCGCGTATGCGAAACGCGGCAAAGCACATCTATCGGCACCGGGGTTTTACCTTGGTGGAACTCCTGGTGGTCATCGCGATCATCGCGATCCTGGTCGCGGTGTTGCTGCCGGCACTGAAGAAAGCGCAGGATGCAGCATGGCGTGTCAACTGCGCCGCGGACCTGAAGTCGCTGACCACGGCGTGGATGGCGTATTCCGAGGACAACAAGGGCATGTTGCCTGACGCTTGGCCGGATCGGCCGAGCGCAAAACAGTATCCGTGGATGCTTGGTTCCAGGGTCTGGGGAAACAAGTACGGAAACACGGAAGCGGCATTGAAGGATGGGTCTTTGTATAAGTACGTCCGCAGTATCAAGGTCTTTCGCTGCCCTGGGGATGCTACTCCACGTCTGAATAGCTATTCGATCAACGGTTACCTGAATGGCGAAGGAAATCCGAATGGCCAGCACCGCGATGGGACGCCTGACTTGGTCGTCATCAACCGAACGAAGATCGAACGCGCATCGGAGTGCTTTGTGTTTATCGAGGGAGGGGATCTGCGGGGGACCACCGAGGCTCTCAACCTCCAGACGTGTTACAACGTGGGATCGTACATAGTGCCCCGGAAGGGGGATTCGTGGGTCGATCCGCCGGGCATGTGGCACGCCATGGGCGCGAACATCTCCTTCGCCGACGGGCATGTGATCTACAGGCACTGGGATAACCGAGCAACACAGACCATGCGGGTCGATCAGTTTAATCTGACTACGCCGAACAACGGTGACTTGAAGTGGTTGCAGTCTGTAAGCGGTGCATACAAATAGACCATTGCAAATGAAAAGGCCCAGGGACTTTTGCAGTCCCTGGGCTTTTTTGTTGCGCCGGGCGCGAAACTTGTCCTCCAAGCCGGATCGGAGCGTAGCGCAGGTCCGGATGATCCGCGAGATTGGGAAGATCCGGACTTGCGCTGCGCTACAGTCCGGCTTGGGGGTGGCGGTTGGCGGGGGTCACTTGTTGGGGATTTCGGAACTGGTTTCGAGGTGGATGGGGACCTTGATGGTTTGGTCGTCGCGGAGGACGGTGAGGGTGATGGTGTCGCCGGGCTTGTATTGCTGGAGGGCGGCGCGGAGTTGCTCGAAGGAGGTGACCTTCTGGTCATCGACGTGGGTGATGATGTCGCCGGGGACATAGCCGTCGCGGGTGCGGCGGGTGCCGCGGAGACCGGCGGCCGCGGCGGGGGAGTTGGGGCGGACGCCGAGGACCAGGACGCCTTCGACGCCCAGTTCGCGGGTGAGTTGGCGGCTGAGGCGATCGTCGCTGACGACGCCGATCTGGGGCGAAGCGACGCGGCCGGTTTTGATGAGCTGGGGGACGATGCGGTTGACGGTATCGACGGGAATGGCAAAGCCAATGCCGGCGTAGGCGCCGGAGGGGGAGAAGATGGCGGTGTTGACGCCGATCAACCTGCCGGCGGAGTCGAGCAGGGGGCCGCCGGAGTTGCCGGGGTTGATGGCGGCATCGGTCTGGATGACGTTGTCGATGGGATGGTTGGTGACGGACTCGATGGTCCGGCCCAGAGCGGAAACAACGCCGGTGGTGAGGGTCTGGTCGAGGCCGAAGGGATCGCCGATGGCGAAGGTCCTCTGGCCGACCTGCAGATCATGGGAGCTGCCGACCAGAATGGGACGGAGCTTGGTCTTGGGGGCGCGGATGCGGATGACGGCCAGGTCGTTGTCGGGATCGACGCCGACCAGATCGGCGCCATAGGTGCTGCGATCGGCCAGCGTCACTTGGGCGGCGGAGGCGTTCCGGACGACGTGGAAATTGGTGATGATGTCGCCGGCATCATCCCAGATGAAGCCGGAGCCGGTGCCTTGGGGAATCTCCTGGATATTGAGCGACCAGGGGTTGAGGGCCGAGGCGACGGTGGTGATATAGACGACGGAGGGGCTTGCCTGGCGGAAGATGTCGATGGTGGCCTTCTCATCGGCGGCCAGATCGCCGCGGGCGGCGACCGGGCGGGGTTCGACGGCGGGGGTGCCGCTGAAATAGAGACGGTAGGTGAGGAATGCGACGATGCCCAGAAGGATGGCAACCAGCAGTGGGGCGACTGACGTGCGAGGGCGAGTATACGGCGGCGGCTCGGGAGGCATTGGATACGGATCCATAAGCAAATGATAGGGGATGGGCGCGGTGTGATGAAGAGGGATTGTCGAAGGGAACTTGTTGGGGGCGGGGGAGTCAAAGGAGTACTGAGTGCGGAGTTGGGACGAAACCCGGCACTGAAGATCAACTGGGAGATCAGGCATCATGATGAAATGGGTTTGGAGTCTGGGAATCGTGGTGGCGTTGGCATGGGGATTTGCGCTGCAGGCGGCCGAGAAGACGGTGGTGATTGGGTTTGAGGATCAGCCGGTCGGGAAGATGCCGGCGGATTTTACTGCGGCGGTGACGCCGCCCGGGCCGGCGGGGGCTTGGGTGGTGCGGGAGGATGCGACGGCTCCGGAAGGCAAGAAGGTTCTGGTTCAGGAGAGCACCGATCCGACCAATGGGCGATATCCACTGTGTATCTATGACAAGCTGATGGCCAAGGATGTCGAGGTGAGGGTGAAGTTCAGGCCGGTGTCGGGGAAGGTGGATCAGGCGGCGGGGATCGTGGTGCGGTATCAGGACAAGAACAATTACTACATTGCGCGGGCCAACGGGTTGGAGGACAACGTTCGGCTGTACAAGGTGGAAAACGGCAAGCGCAAGCAGTTTGCGGGAGTAGATGTAAAGGCTCCGGCGGCGGGGCAGTGGCATGTGCTGACGCTAAAAGCGAACGGCAGCAAGTTCGAGGTGGGGATGGATGGGAAGAAGCTGTTCGAGGCGGAGGATGCGACGTTCAAGGAGGCGGGAAAGGTGGGGGTGTGGACGAAGGCGGATAGTGTGATGGAGTTTGATGAGATAGATATTGAGAAGCCCTAATGACTAAACCCTAATGTCTAAAGAAGCCCCAATGACCGAATGACGAAGCAGGTGCTTGGTTGGATAAGAGTGTTATCCTAACCGATACCCCGTTCGTCATTCTTTAGACATTCGGTCATTAGACATTAGGGCTTCTCTCAATATCAGAGTTTCTCAACCATTCGAGTTTTGCTTACGCTTTTACCCGTTGAAACACGAAGTCCTGTTTCAGGGTGTCGTTGTTGTGGCGATAGGTGAGGCGGAGGCGGATGGCGGATTCCTTGTTCCAGGACCAGTAGTGGTTGGTGTTGGAGTCGGCGAGGGAGAAATAGAGCGGCTCGCGGTAGTCGTAGGGGTCGGACCAGGAGTGGATGGGATCGGAGCCAGAGGGCCCGTAGGGGTCGACTTGGCTGACGCCGAAGCCCACGCCAACGCCGAAGCCGGGCTCGGTGCGATAAGCGGGCAGGAGGGGGGGCAGGATCAGCTTGATGAAGCTGTTGGCGGCGATGGTTTGGTTGGGGAATGGATGGCTTTGGCCGTTCGGATCGACGACGTAACTCTGGTCGCCGAGGAATTCGATGGCGGAGTCCGTGGGGTTGCGGACGATGAGGACGAGTCGGCTCTCGTAGGCCTGGAGCTGATATCGCACCGGCTCACGGGTGAGGGTGATGGGCTCCTTGTGGCCGATATGTTGAGCCACATCGGCCGGTTCGGTGAGGTTGAACTCGTACTGCGTGCAGCCGCTGAGGGCGGCAAACAAGAGGATAGACCAGAGGCGAATCATGGCCGGTAGTGTAAGCCCGGACGGGGTGACAATGAAGCTCTGAGGAAGGCAGGGGGCAGGGGATGAGGGGTTGGAGACCAACTCTAGTGGAGCATCGCGGCGGGTTTGACGGGATGTAGAGGGGGCGTTGCGCGGAAAACCCGCCCCTGCGGGGCGGCGCTAAACGGGGCGAGGGGAGGCGTGCTGAGCAAAGGGAGGGTGGTGGCTCCGTATAGCTACACCGGGCTCTGGTATCAGACGCGGCCGAAGACGTAGTCGTGGAGGAGGTGGATTTGCGTCGCCTGGCTGGAGGCGTGGTAAGCGTTGAGGTCGCCGATGGAAATCAGGCCCAGAAGCGATCCATTTTGATTGCACACGGGCAGGTGGCGGATGCGCTGGTCGCGCATGATCTGGCTGGCTTCATCGATGTCCATGTGGGGCGGACAGCAGATGACGTCGCGGGTCATGACCTGCTCAACACGGATAACGGAAGCGGGCAAGGCCTTGGCGACGACGCGGCGGAGCACGTCGCGCTCGGTGAAAATACCGACAAGCCGGTTCTCGTCCATTACCACCAGTGAGCCAATGCGTTTATCGTTCATGACGATGGTGGCTTCGAGAACGGTGGCGTCGGCTGGGATTGTATGGACTTCGTTGCTGCCTTTGATGGCGAGTATGTCTTTCACCGTCGGCATACCGGATCCTTTCAACACATTCCTTATAGCCCGCGATCCAAATGAGAAATGAACAACATGTCTTTATAGGCACCCGGGTTTGCCCCGGGCCATATTGTGAATAAATGAACGATCTTCCGGCAGGTAATGGGGAACAGGATTGGTTGGGGTCCGAATCAAGGAGTCGCTTCACAACCGCGGCAGAATCCGGGTTGTCGCTATGCTCCGAACCCGGCGTGGGCGTTGTGAGACAGCTACCTATGTGCCGGTGCCGCCACTGATACGATTCCCGTAGCGCTGATTGGCCTCGTCGTGGACGTTCTGGTTCATGGTGCGCATGGCGACGATGACGTTCTGATCAACGCCGCGATCTGCCAGGTAACGCTCCTGTTCGGGGGTGAGTTCGAAGAATTGGTTGGTGGCCTCCAGTTTCCGGATCATCTCATTGTCGCTCAAGCCAGCTCGCTGCATGGCGACGACCTCGTCGAGAGTGACATATCCATCACTGTTGATGTCGGCGGTGGGGGCGTTGCGGGCTTGTGCGGGGGTGACGGGATTGTTCTGGGCGTTTGCGTTGGCTCGGACGGCTTCATCTTGGTGGTCAGCCTTGTCGACGGATGAACCGATGAGGTAGCCGCCGCCGGCACCCAAGGCGCCGCCGATCAGGGCGCCCAGGAGGCGGTTGTTGCCGGCGATCAAGGCGCCGGCGGTAGCGCCCCCAGCGCCGCCGATTGCGGTGCCGGAGGTTCGTGGGTTTTCTTTGATAGTTTCACAGCCGGTCAAGGGAGCCAAAGCCAGCGAACTGACCAGTAGGGCGTTATGGATCCTGTTGTTACACAGCATGGTTAGTTCCTTGTCGAGCCGGAGGCAGCGAAGCGTGTGCCAGATTCCGAGTGGCTGCTGAATCGGGGAAAAGGGCGGGGAATGCCGATAAGAGGCGGGTATGAAGCACTCGTTAAAGGAGAAGCTCGGCCGGGCGCTGCTGCCAGGGCAGGTGGAACTGGTTGCCAATGAGGAGCATTTCCAGAAGGTGGTGCTGGAGGGGATGCTGCGGGCGAAGGTAAGTCTGGACATCATGACGGCCGACTTCAAGGCGATGCTGGTTCCGGAGGAGGGTCGGCGGCGGGCGCCGTCCATCATCGAGCATCTACGCGAGTTGGCGGATAGGGGGGTGGAGATCCGCCTGCTGCATGGGGGGACGCCCAGCAGTGCGGCGTTGATGGAGCTGAAGCGGGAGCTGCCGCGGGGGCTGACGATCCGGCGATGCCCGCGGCTGCATGCCAAGGCGGTGATCGTTGATTGCGGGCGGATGTACCTGGGGAGTGCGAATCTCACCGGGGCGGGGTTGGGGGCAAAGGCGGATGGGAAGCGGAACTTCGAGATGGGGATCTGGACGGCATCGGCTACGCTGATCGATGAGGTGCTGGAGCAGTTCAATGCGTTGTGGGAGGGGAGGCGGTGCGAGGGGTGTAAGCGTGAAGAGGTTTGTCCGGAGCCGCTGGAGGAGCCGGAGTTGTGAGACTTGCAAGAGGCACGAAGGCACGCAGGGAGGGAAAATGACGAAGTCCGAAATCCGAAGGACGAATGACGAAGGGGACGGATGGCGGGTCGGGGGAGTTTGATCCGCGAAACTGCAAGCGTGGGGGTGGGTCGGACGGCGGAGGGAGAGGTTGTGCGGTCCGCGAAGGGTAAGCACGGGCGAGGAGCATGCGGCGAAGGGGGATTACTGCGCTGGATGGGAATTGGCGAGTCTACAGTTCAGTTTTGTCGCGATTGGCTTCCAGGGTGTCGATGCGGGCTTGGATGTCTTTGAGGATGTTTTCGAGCTCGCCGGTCTGGTAGGTGGGTTGAAGGCCGAGTTGGACGGCCTCGGCGTCGAGGTGGGTCATGGTGTTGGCGGCCTGGGCGGCCTCGTCGAGGTTGCTCAGGGTCTGGTCGGTGCGCCACTGCCATTGTCGGCGGGAGCTGTCTTTCATGACTTCGGTACCGCCTGCTTGCCAGCCGCGTCCCCAGCGGGCGGAATAGGATTCGTAGGTGGCGTTGGAGGGGTCATTGGCTTGGGCTTGTCGCATGAGGTAGCGGAGGGCGCGATCGGCGGATTGCCGGCGGGCGATGTTGTCGGCGACGCGGGCTTCGAACTGCCCTTGCTTGGTGGCGAGGCTGGCCTGGGCTTTTTGGGTGGCATCCTGCATGGCTTTCGTGCCGTAGTTGCTCTCGAGACGCCAGCTTTGAACCTTGAGCGCTGAGCCGAGGTCCTGGGGGCCGCCTTGAAAGAGGGGCATGCCGAGCTGGGTGAGTTGCTCGGACGAGAGGATCAAGAGCTGATCGGCGCCCACCTTGAAGATGATGCGGTCGGGGGGGATGGATGCGGAAGGTTCCTGGCCGATTTCGACTTTGCCGATGTCGTTTTTCCAGGCGACGAGTTTGAAGGCGGGATTGATCATGGCCTGGATGAACCGTTCGTCGCCGCCGCGGTTGCGGACGCTGGCGGCGGCTTCACGGGCGAGCTGGGCGCGCAGGGTGCGTGCGTCTTCCGGGGAGAGCTTGGCGTCGGGGCTTGGTTTCTCGCTGGCGGCGCCGACGTGGGCGTTCGGCGCGACGAAGATGGAATCACAGTGGATCGCTACGGCCAAGGCGTTGCCGGTGCAGTTGCGGATGATGGCGTGGTAGGTGAGCTGATCGGCGTGGGTCTTGAGGACGCGATAGGTCTCGAGGGCTTCATCGAGGTTGCTGGTACCGAGGCTGTCGATGGTGAAGACCACGTGGGAGATGCGATGCTTGATGGCATAGGTCAGGGCTGCGCGGATTCCCTCGGCGAGAATGTCTTTGCCGAATTGTCCGACGACGGGGATTTCGAGATAGAGGGTATCTTTGGGCTTGAAGGCCTTGGGGTCGGAGATGCGAGGTGGGGGTGGCGGGGGATTGAAGAAGCCTTCGGGTAGCGTCTGGCCCTTGACAGATGAAACCTCATCGGCCGGGAGCGAGATTGTCGCCCGGATGTTTCTGGCGACCGTATCGATGAGCACTTCGCTGGGGGTCTGGCTGACGACAAGGCCTTCGAAACGCCGGCCGTCCTTCATCTCGACGATGTCGGCGATGGCGGAGTCGCGGGGGAGGGCGAGGAGCAAGGTGAGTCCAAGCGAAAGCGCAAGCTGGCAGGGAACCCAGGGATAAATCCCTGGGCTTGTATGAAGTCGAAGGTTTTCGGGATTGGAAGGATTAATCAAGGAAGGCGTATGGGTTGCGGGGAAGGCGGTTGAGTGGAAGGGGCGCATGGTCGGGCTCCTATGTTGGATTGTTGGGCCGGCAGGCGTGGATTGAGTTGTTCGACTATTCCGTTCAAGTGTACAGCTGGCTCTGAACCCTCACCCTGGCCCTCTCCCGGAGTACCGGGCGAGGGGGAAAGAGAGAAGCGGCACGCAATAGCGTGCCCTACACAGCAGAACCGTCGGGCCGGCAGGCGGGGATCGAGGTTGGTCTGGCTAGATCATGCTAAGCTCGCCGGGGTGTGGATGGGAATCATGGAAAATTGACAATTGGGCGGGGGCGATTTCCAATGGCTGCTCGGACACGTGGGCCGTTGGTTTGGGAAGCCCGATTCCATTCTGAGGGATATTTCATGCGAAGACTCATCTCCTGTGCGGCGGTGGTGTTGGGATTGGCGGCATGGGCGGGGGCGCAGTTCAAGGTGGAGCTGCCGGAGGTTCGGTTGGGGGATCGGTTGATTGGGGATTCGCCGTTTGGGATCAATACGGCGTTTGAGCCGGATACGAAGGATTTGGAGGCGCGGCTGAAGGCGATGCAGCAGGCGGGGATCAAGTGGGGGCGGCAGGATTTCACCTGGAAGCGGATTGAGAAAGAGAAGGGGGTATATGACTGGGCGGGGTATGACCGGCTCGTGGAGTTGTGTCACAAGTATGGGGTGATGATCTTCGGGGACTTGGCGTATGCGCCGAGGTTTCATGATCCAAGGACGCCGGAGGGAGTGGCGGCGTATGCGAATCTGGCGCGGGAGGCGGCGAAGCGATATCGGGGCAAGGTGGATTACTGGCAGATCTGGAATGAGCCCAATGGGGGATATTGGCAGGGCAATCCGGAGCAGTATGCGGCGCTGTTGGCGGCCAGCGGCAAGGCGATCCATGAGGCTAATCCGCAGGCGAAGGTGCTGGGGTTGAACATGGCGTTTTGCGATGTGATTTGGGCGGAGCGGATTTTGAAGTTGGTGCCGTACGACTGCTTTGATATCGCGTGTTTTCATCCGTATCGGCCGCCGTCGGCGCCGGAGGACAAGTTCGATTGGTGGGAGCTGGATCAGTATGTGAAGAGCTGGCACAAGAAAGATCTGACGCCGGAGTATCCGCTGGTGCACATGACGTTTCTGGAGCAGGCGGAGGAATTGCGGAAGGTGATGGCGAAGTTCGGGACGCCAAAGCCGATGTGGGTGACGGAGATGTGCTGGAACACGCACATTCACCCGTATGGCACGAGCGAATTGCGGCAGGCGGATCTGGCGGTTCGTTTGTACATGCTGGCGATCGCGTCGCGGAAGATCGAGAAGGTTTTCTGGTGGACTTTGAAGGATGGGGGCACGCGGCAATTCGATCAGGCGGACATGGTGGGGCTGATGCGGAATGATTTGACGCCGAAGTATTCGTATTACGCGTATGCGTTCATGACGCGGATGATCGAGAGGAAGAAATGGGTGCGGAATGACGCGTGGGGGCCGGATGTGTACGCGGCGGTGTTCACGGATGAGGCGAAGAATGAAGACACGATCGTGGCGTGGAGCCCGAAGCCGTTTGCGTATGTGCGGGTGAATAATGAGAAGGGGCTCGTCTTCTATGATGTGTATGGGGTGAAAAGGGAGGTGCCGATGGATCCGGTGAGAACGAAGAGCCTGCCGGTGCCGGTGGGGGAGAGCCCGATTTACATTGTGGGGCCGAAGGGGTTGGGGGCGAGGGTGAGGGGGGATCCGGGGTGGTAGGGGGGAGGAGGAAAACGATGAAGGATGAATGAGAAATGATGAACAAGGCGGGGTAAATGTAGGGTGCGCTTTAGCGCACGGCGAGCGATCAGAGCAACAGGGAGATGCTGGGAATGACTGAGCGGGTTACAGAGCGAGTGGCGCAGTGGGTCTTGGCGATGGCAGCAATTGCTATTGCCACCATTTACAAGCGACGGGGGTTTGCCGATGTTGGGCCAATCGTGGCCGCGATGATGGTCCTCGGGATCGCTGCCGTTGTCATCATTCTCACGTACTTTCGTAAGGGGTGGCTTCCTCACGTGCCCCGCGCATACCGACGCCTTCCACGGCTATGGTGGGTCGGGTGTGCCGCATTCATTGTATACCTCTTGAGCTTTGGCCAGCCTGTGCTTCGCATTAAAGATCCATGGACGAGTCGTACTGTGACCTTCTGGAGCAGTGTGTCGAAGGATTCTCATGAGAATGCCATGTTTGGGCTAATCGCGGGCGCTATCCTCAATGCATGTCATATGCTGGGATTCGCATGGCTTGTGCTTATTCCAGTCGCACGCCCTAGAGCGGATCGCTTGGTGGACAGGGTTAGTCTCATCCTTGGTTTGCTGGCACTGACCTTGGTTATCGGGATTATTGTTTTATCACTGATCTATGCGGGGCTGTCTGTATTATCGATGTTCATCGTTAGTCCGCGAGTAGGCTATTGGCTTTGGCTCGGGTCTTTGTTGCTGCTGGGCGTGGTGCTTGTTGTGAATGGCAGGAGTGGTCCTGGAAATGCGAGAGCGGTCAAGCACGGCGGCTGAAGCCGCCCCTACGTGAGAATGGTGGGCATTGCTTGGATCGGGATCGTCTGCCGGCGAGGAGGCCTTCGACGCTCAAGTCCTCGTCGATCTCGGGCTAGAGCGATTGGACGTGCGCTGAAGCGCACCCTACGGAATTGCGAGGTGAATCCATGGCCAAGAAGACGCACATGTTGGACGATGAGTATTCACTGCGAGCCCTTGATTCATGTGTTCTGAGTGCGATTGCCATCATTGCGGCGGTTGTGGCTTTTGTGAGCATGTACATTAGGGGCCCGTTGTACGCAGTAATCTCCGCACCCTTGCTATTCTTTGTTTCCCTTCCCCTGTTTGTGATTGCGGCGATCTCGGCTGTACGCGCGGGAAACCGCCCAGCCGGTCAGATGGATTGCTTGCGGTTGGCTTGGATTCTCGTCGTCCTCCAGGGGGCGTTTTGGCTTTACATGGTTGTACGAACTATCTGGCCTGGTGGTACCCATTTCAGCCACAGTGTACCGGGTGGCTTTTAGGATGGCGTTGGGGGCGGCTTCAGTAGGGTGCGCTTTAGCGCACGGCGAGCGATCCTCATGGGGAGAGTATAAGCCAAAAGCACATGCCTTGGTTGGGCGTTGGCGGAGGGGCGGGATTGGGGCCGCGAAACCGCAAGCGTGTAGGGGGACGGGACGGCGACGGGAGGGTTGGGTTAATCCGCGAAGGGCAAGCACGCAGGCGGGTGGGACAGCGAGGGGGAGGCTCGGGAATATCGAGAAATCCGGGCCGTCGCGTAGCTCCGAACCCGGCGTGGGGGAGGGGATGAGTTCTCGAGGTGGCGGAATGCGTTTCTGTTTGGGTGTGGGGCTGGTGCCGAACCCTCACCCCGACCCTCTCCCGGAGAAGATTATGCATCATTGAGGTAAGTGCAGTTCTTTCGCCCCGTTGGGGCTGGAGCT
>JBLNDH010000205.1:0-4145 GCA_050261455.1 Bacillota bacterium | reverse complement strand
AAGCCATCAAGCGAGTATTCGACAAGCATGGCAATCGGAAGAACCGGAACCGAGCCCGTCTGCGGTTTCTGGTAGAGGAGATTGGGATCGAATCGTTTCGGGATCTCTACCGGAAGGAACTAGCCCAGTTACGGATTACCACGCCGCCGCGTGAACCAGTCCAAACCGGGGTGCATGCCGCGACAACGGCGGGATCGGATACGGCTGCGGCAGGTTTTGCCGCATGGCGCAAGGCGCATGTCACACCACAGAAGCAGGACGGATATTATACGGTCGAGATCGCTTCACCGTTGGGGGTGATGGAATCCGCAGGGCTTCGGGCCCTGGCCGATGTCGTCGAGCAGTACGGCGAAGGCATGCTTCGGGCCACCAACTGGCAGGATTTCGTGCTGCGCTGGGTGCCTGCCGATCAGCTCGCGTCGCTTCATGCGAAACTCACAGATCTGGGGCTTGGCACGCCTCAGCCAACAATCCTCCGACGCATGGTCACCTGCGCTGGCGCATCGACCTGCCGCCTGGGCATCTGCCTGTCGCGTGGGCTGGCCAAGGCCACGGCCGAAGCATTGCGTGCCAGCGACTTGAAGCTGAACAATGGCACCGGCGATCTCAGTCTTCACATCAGCGGCTGCCCCAATGCCTGCGGCAGGCACCCGATCGCGCAGATCGGATTCCACGGGGCCGCACGGCGGATCAATGGTCGACTGGTTCCGCATTACGTGCTCCAGTTGGGCGGTAAAGTCGAGGAGAGCCGGACGGCGCTGGCGTCTGGGGCCATTGCGATTCCAGCCCGCAACGTGCCGGCCTTTCTGACAGACTTTTTGCAGGCCTTTGAGCAATCGCCACAGCATCCGGATTTCGATGCCTTCTTGCAGGCAGACGGGAGACAGATTGCCCAGCGAATTGCGCAGGCCCACGCGAGCATCCCGAGTTTCGAGCAGGATGAGAGCTATTACCGCGATTGGGATGCCACCCAGCCTTTCTCGCTGGCAGGCCGCGGCCCTGGCGAATGTGGTGCCGGCGTCTTTGATCTGATCGCCGTGGATTTGGCCAGTGCCGGCGAGGCCCTCAAATCCGGGCGACTCTTCAGTGCCACGGCGCTGGCGGCCCGTGCACTGCTGGTGACACGAGGCGAGCAGGCCGACGATTATGCCCAGGCGATTTCGCTGTTCCGGAAGCACTTTGTCGAGCCCGGCCTGATCCCTGCCCCTCTGCATGAGCTTATTGATCGGGCAGCGGCGGCTGTCGCCGCTGCGGATCCGGATTCCGCCTTCCGCCGTGTGTATGGCGAGAAGTCCAGTCCGATCGTGGAACTGCTGGCGGAAGTGCAGAAGATCTACGAGGGCATGGGACCCTCGCTCCGAGTCGCCGCCCCCGCTTGCGGCATCACCCCGATGCCCAAGCCGACCAGCACCGATATTGCAGCCGATCTCGCCGTGGACTACCGCGGCGTGAGCTGCCCGCTCAACTACGTCAAGACGAAGATGGCCCTGGCCAAAATCAAACGGGGGCAGGTTCTGTCTGTGCTTCTGGACGAGCAAGGGGCCAAGAACGTGCCGGCCAGCGCGGCGAACGACGGACATGAAATCGTCGCCGTTACGCATGACACAGACCATTGGCGCGTCGTGATCCGAAAGGGCGCCTCCTGAGGTGTGGCCTTGTCGGTATACCCGCGGATCGCCTGCATCGCAGACGATGGGAATGACGCATTAGTGGTTTCCGTCATTGATATCGCGATCCATGTCTGGCCACCCAGATTCTGGAGACAGCATCTGCGGGTTGGGACTACTACCGCCAGGCCGTCGAGTCCGGCAAGTGGTCCGCCCGCCGCGATCTGGTGAGTAACCCGCTGCAGCGGTTGAAGACCCTCTGTGGCAAGGCAGGCGGTCGGAGGTACACGATCCACGACCGTCGGCGGTCCTGCATCACCAAATGGGCAAGGAGTCTGCCCATCCATGTGATGCAAGAGTGGGCCGGGCAAAGCGATATTCACGCAACTCAGGATTACTCGGCCGCCTGAACCGCGTTCTTGATACCTTCCGGGCATATTCTGCATTGGGGATCGCCATCCACCGCTCCGCCGGGGCAAGCTTTGAACGGCAGGGAATGAAATCCGCCCAATCCGCGTGACATCCGGGCACCGATCGCCCTAAAGGGGCAGGGAATCCCGCTATGCCATGGCGTCGGGAGGGGCGGAAGAGCCGGTGGTGGTTGGCCCGATGGTGTACTGACCCGCCCTCTTCCGTCCCTTCCCGATCTGCCTTTTGCTTATCCCCCGAGGTGGAATCATAATCTTCACATGAGCGGGCCAGGCGTACGATACCACGCAGATGCAGCGGTGGCCCGCTCGCCGTATCGGGCCCACGCCATGGCACCGCCGAAGTCCCGGTGCAAACCTAGGCCAATTCCGTCCACTATTAATTTGCCTCAAGCATCAGCATAACGCACAATTTACCTACCGTTGCTCGTTTGCCTTGCGATTTTGTGTGAGGGCAGATCGGTCCGGCGCATCGCCGGTTAACGTGCTGTTATGGGCAGCCGGCGGATCGGGGCTATCGAAGACACTCGGATATCCGCTGTGCGGGTAGCGCTGACTTTGGCCGAGCCGGCTAGAGAGGGAGCGGACTCTCCTGCAGGTTTGGCGACACTGGAGAAGCCACAGGGTCATGCTGCGGACTTCCGCCGAATACGCTGCATGCCGAAGCCGTTCCGGGCAGCTGGCCTGCCGAGGAGGTTTTGAAGACGAGGAGCGTGTGCAAGGGGCGTTGATCAGCCTGTGCCGATCGATGCCAGCAGACCCAATGCGTGAGGCTCGACTGCAGGAGGCAGCCGACGCGGGATAGCGCTATCGGGAGGCCAAGGCCGCCGGGAGGCGGCGGCTTTGCACACCTATGGGCAGAAGAGTCCTCGATCCCCAGTTGATTCAACGCGCCAAATCCGGCGATGTCGATGCCCTGGAGTACTTCCTTCTCCAGCAGCGGGCGCCCCTGCTGGTCTACATTCAGCAGCACCTGCCAGGCTATGTGCGGCGAATCCTCGATCCGGAAGACGTTCTCCAAGATGTCTACTTCCAAGTCTTTCGGCGAATGAACAGCCTTCGGGCCACGGAGCCCCAGGCGGCATACGGGTGGCTGATCCAGATTACCCGCAACCAAGTGCTGCTGGTGACGCGAATGGCTCAAGCCACCCGCCGGGGAGGCCGGCACTTCATTGGCACGGAGACCGATGGGCGTGAAAGGGGATCGCTGAAGGCACTGCTTGAGGAGCTGGCCGTTTCTGAGCAGACGCCCAGCCGTTCGGTTGCCCTCGGGGAGCTGATGGTGGCGCTGCAGCGGGGCATTGAGAACCTTCCTGCCGATTATGGCCAGGCGATCCGACTGCATTATCTGGGGGGCCTGCCGATTGCCGCCGTCGCACGACGGACGGGCCACACCTGCGGCTCGGTGCGGATGCTGTGCTGCCGCGGGTTGCGACTCCTACGGATCCAATTGCGGTCGGCATCTCGGTTTATCTAAGATCGCGGCATACACGCCTTTGGGCCGGCGGTAGCGAATATGCCGATTGTGCGTGATGGACAACAGGGTTTCTGCATCTAATAAGGTGGAGATACTGCAGCATTCCGCGTGGGGCTGCAGCGTGTTGGGGGGCCTGGACGCCGCCTGATCGGTTCATTCCCAGGGTGGCGTTCATTGGAAAGGGAAGGGTGCGCCATGTCTGTCCTAACATCGGGTGTTTCGCCACAAAGAACGGGGATTGCCTGAGGTAAACAGGGGCTGGGCCTGTGGCGTCCGCAGGGCGAATCTGCACCGCCGCTGCGCTCGAGGGCGGCAGGCCGACGGCCCTGGTATGAATAACCTGGGGGAGGCACCGTGAAATTGAGGAATGCGCCGTCGGGAAATGGGGCAGTACCGGTACCGCCGAAGGAACTCGTCGCGCACATCGTAGAACTGCTGCGCGAGTGTCTGGAGCTGATTTCCGCACGTCATGCCGTCTACTTTGCCGAGCATGGCGAGCATCCACTGGCGATCGTCATCTCGCAGGATGTAGCCTCGCCCCCACAGGGCGGCAGCGGTGGCCATGTCTGGGTGCCGCCGTTCTCGGCCAAGTTCAAGGCTACGGCCATCCCGGCCCCCTGCAGCCGGCCGGGA
>JBLNDH010000204.1:0-3320 GCA_050261455.1 Bacillota bacterium | reverse complement strand
TAGTTTGACATGCCCCCCGGCAAAAAGGCAAGCCAGAACCCAAACGGAATGCGAGGAAGCACGTCTACTCCTGATCGGTTTCGGATCCGTCGGCACCCGTGGCGGGGTCGGGGCTGGGGGTACGTGAGGCAAGGAGGATGCCCAGTTCGTAGAGGAGCATCAAGGGGAGCATCATGGCGATCATGCCGGTCACCACGTCCGGGACGACGAAGCCGCAGACGACGGCGATGATGAAGTAGGCCACTCGGCGCCATTTGCGCAACATCGGGACATCGACGATGCCGATTCGAACCAGCGCGAGCATGATCAGGGGTAGCTGGAACGCCAGGCCGAACATCAGGAGCATGTTCATCACCATGTCGATGTAGTTGAGGAGGGTGACCATCGGCGCAATCAGGTTTTGCGGACCCAGGGGGATCACGCGGACCTGGTCGTGAAAGAAGATCTTCAGCCGCCATTGGGAGGAATCGACCCAGATCTGGTTGGTGACCGGATGAGCAGGATCGCCGGGCAAGACCGGGATCGTCGCCACCTGCCCCGGCGTCAGCGTATCGATGATTCTCGATTGGGGGCCGGTGACCGGAATGTTGATGGTGAAATGGATGAGGAAATTGAGCGTGATCGGCAGGACGACGAAGTAGAGGAACAGCATGCCGGTGATCAGCAGGCCGATGCTGAAGGGCATGTACTTGGTTACATAGCGCCGTTCGTGGGGATAAAGGCCGGCGCTGACGAACTGCCAGAGCTGATAGAGAAGCCAGGGCGAAGCGATGGCGGCGGCGCTGATCAGGCTGACCTCCATGTAGACCATGAAGCTGTCCGTGATCTGCGTCATGTACACCTGGGGGTTCAACTCGTACTTCTGCAGCGCCGTCACCAGGGGCTGGCAGAAGATGGACATCACACGCTCGCCGAAGATGAGGCAGACGATCGCCGCGGCGAGGAACCCCAAGAGCCCGAAGATCAGCCGCCAGCGGAGTTCCTCGAGGTGGTCGCCCAGGGACATGCGGTAGGATTCGGGATCAAAGTCCTTGGCCTTGGTCTTGCGCGCCGGTGCAGCGGAAATCATGGCGCAATTCTAGAGTTGTTGTCGCTTGGCGTTCCACCGAAGCGATCGCAAGCCTTTCCTCTTGCTGGGTCTGCCCGCCGACGTTACCCTCGAGGCGACCGGGAGCAACAACATGAGAGATGGGTATAACATGCGGCGTAAGATCGTCTGGGTGGTCGTTATCCTGGGATGCACCTCCCTGGTTTGCCAGGCCCAGGACATGCGGATTCGCAAGAAACTCATTGCGACCGGGTGGGACGAGCCGGACGCACAGCGATTGCTACAGAATTACCGGGAGATGGAAAAGCAGCCCTTCGATGGGGTGGTGGTCAACATCGAGGGACGCGTGGATGAGCGGAAGCGATGCTCGCTGCGGCCGGCGTTCTCAGCCGAACGATGGGAACGGCGCTGGTTCCAGGAGCCAGTGGATCAGCTGAAGGCATGCAAGTTCCAGCGGTTCACGGACAACTTTCTCATCATCGGGGCCAATCCGGGAAATGTGGACTGGTTTGATGACGAGGGGTGGGCCCGCATTGTCGAGCACTGGCGCATCGCCGCGTGGGTGGCGAAGGAGTCCGGGTTCAAGGGAATCCTTTTTGATCCGGAGCCGTATAGCGAACCCTATGTTCAGTTCAAATACGCGGCCCAGGCGCAGCGGGATCGACACACGTTCGACGAGTACTACGCCAAAGCCCGCGAGCGGGGGCGACAGGTGATGCGAGGGATCGCGGAGGAGTATCCGAACATCACGCTGTTCTGCTACTTTCTGAACAGCGCGGTGGGCTCGGCAACGAGCCAGGCGAACCCGCGGACGGCGCTGGCGGGAGAGGGGTATGGATTGCTGCCGGCGTTTGTGGATGGGTGGCTGGATGCGATCCCGCCGACGATTACGCTGGTGGACGGGTGTGAATCGGCATATCGGTACAACAGCGTGGTGGAGTACCTGGAGGCGGGGCTACTGATCAAAGGGGCCTGCCAGGAGCTGGTGTCGCCGGAGAATCGGAGCAAGTACCGGGCGCAGGTGCAGGCGAGTTTCGGGATCTATCTGGATGCGTACGTCAATCCGCCGACCTCGCCGTGGTACATCGATGGCAAGGGGCAGTCGAGGGTGCAGCGGCTGCGTGAGAATGCGCGGGCTGCCCTGCGCGTGGCGGATGAATATGTGTGGGTGTATGGCGAAAAATATCGGTGGTGGCCGACGCCGAACAAGGGCGTGAAGGAGCAGAGCTGGCCGGAGATCCTCAGCGGATGTGATGACGCGTTGCGGCTGGCGTGCGATCCCGCCGATTACGGGCGCACCCGCGCCGCCAAACTCCGGGAATCGGGTGCGCTGGCCAATTTGGCGCGGAACGGAGATTTTGCTTTGGAGAAAATGGCGACGGAACAATGGAAGGAAGGCCGGCCGCCGGTGGGATGGAGCAGTTGGCAGGAGGAGCGATCCAAGGGGACTTTCACGTGGGATCGCCAGACGGGATGCCGGGAGAAGGGCTCGGCCAAGGCAGCGGGTGTGAGCCACGGGTGTTTCCTGCAGAGCTGCGACGCGAAGGCCGGAGAGTTGTATGCCGTGCGCGCCATGCGACGGCTGGCTGGCAAAGGCGAAGCGACAATCCGCATCCGCTGGCAGACCAGCGAGGGCAAGTGGATTGCCGAGACGCAGGATGTCATGCTTTATGCTGATGGGGCGAGGGAGGATTGGCGGGAGTTGTTCGGGGTGGCGGAGGTGCCGCAGGGGGCAGGGAAGCTTGTGGTCTTGTTATCGGTGACGGGACAGCAATCGCCGGCGGATGTGGCGTGGTTTGATGACGCGGAAGTGTACAAGGTGGAATAGGGGAGGTTGGGCCGCACTGGGAATTGCGGATGTGAATCAAAAGGCACGAAGGGAGGGAAGAGGAATGAGGGATCAGGAGAAACTCTCTTTTATCTCCGTGGACTCCGTGTTCTCCGTGGTGAGCATCACTGCTTGATCGCGACGAAGATCAGGTCCTGGCTTTTCTGGCGGTCGTAGGAATGGCGGTGGTAGTCGCCGTAGAGTTCGACGTGGCCGGCACCGGCGGCGCGGCGGGCTATCGCTTCGAGGTCGGCGGCCTCGAGGCCAAGGAAGGTGGGGCATTCGCTGCGGAGGGTTGGGGGTTGGGTTTCGAGATTGGTGATGAGCAGATCGACATGGCCACGGTCATTGCAGCGGTGAACACCTTTGATGATGAGGCTATCGCCAGTGGCCAGCCGGGTACGAAGGCACTTTTGCCAGAGGGGCTGATCAGAAAGACACCAC
>JBLNDH010000203.1:0-5391 GCA_050261455.1 Bacillota bacterium | reverse complement strand
ACGACAGTCCTGGCGGAAATACTGGAATCCAACGCCTTCCATGGCCACCCCTTTTGGCAAAGCCTCCTTCTATCAGGCAATGCCTCCTTCTGGAGGATAGAAAATGTGTGCAAACTTGAGGCGTCAGCCCCTGGATTCCGGGTTCTCCCAAGCTCCAGCCCCAATGGGGCGAAAGAACTGCACTGACATCGATGATGCATAATGTTCAAGATGGCCAGGCTACACCTTTTATTGCCACAGATGGACACCGATGAGGGTTCCTGATGGGGGAGGGCTCGGCAAAGGGGAGAGACACGGTTGAAACTGCATGGGCGGGCCGCCCAATGCCACAGGGAGAGGCGTACGGTGCTACGTTCTTCATCGCTGCGGATGGGGTGCCGGTGCACAGCGAAGGAGTCGGGGGGAGCCAGGGACAAACCCCTGGGCTTGGATGCAGTCGAGAGAAACTGGAAGAGCGCGGGGAAAACGCGCAAATGAGATGGGTAGGGGCGGCAGGCAACCCCGGATACTGGAGAGGAGCCGTTTCGGGAGTCGGGAGACTTACCTGGGCGAGGGTTGCCCAGGTGAGTTGGCTTTCTCTTTCGCCCAGTAGGCTTGGCGCTTTTTGCGCACGGCGTCGGGAACGGGATTGGCTTTGATGAATTGAGCGGTTTCGTGCAGCATGCGGAAGAACTCGAGGAAATCCTCGCTGAAAACCAGAAGCTGGGTTTTCCGCAGTTCGTCGGTTTTGGGATCGCGTTTGCCTTCGGTCAGGACGAGGAAATGATTGCCATTGGCGGCCCGTTTGACCTGGGCGGCGTAGGTGCGGGGGCCAACGGATTTGAAGTACTTCTGGAACAGGATGACCGATTCGGACTTGCCGGGCGATTTTCGCACCGGTTCACCTTTCTGGTCCGTGCGTACTGCGGACATGGTTGCTCCTTGCCAGGATGTAACAACACAAGACCCATTCACCCGAACAGCGGTGTTCGTCGCACAGATATGCACATCGGCTTGAGGCATCGGAATGGGCCCCAAGCAATCACCCACTGCGGTGCATCCTGCCCCGGCAAGGCGTTCCCTGCCGGGGCAAGACACACGGTCACTCTAGCTCAGTCTAATCGCACCTTCTGCCTGCCGCCCGTCGCATTAGTTGTGATAGGCGCGGAGGACGCCGATCACGACGCCTTGGACACGGCAGCGGTCGGCCTCGATGATGCGGGGCTCCATCGCGGGGTTGGCCGGCTGGAGTCGCACCCGGCTGCCTTCTTTGTAATAGCGTTTGAGCGTGGCTTCGCCGGTGTCGAGCAAAGCGACGACCTGTTCGCCGTTGCGGGCGGAATCTCGCCGTTCGATGATGACAAAATCGCCATCGCAGAGGTGGTCGTCGATCATCGAATCGCCACGGATCTTCAGGACATAGACTCCGCTGCGGGAGGCGAAGAGTTGTTCGAGGTCGATCTCCTCGCGGTTCTCGATGGCTTCGATGGGGGTGCCGGCGGCAATCAAGCCCAGGAGCGGGAGCTTGGTACTGCGATCTTCGTCGGGCAGCTTCTCATCGGCGACGATTTCCAGGGAGCGGGCTTTGTGACGGTCCCTTCGAAGCACCCGCTTTTTCTCCAACGCGTTGACGTGTTCGAAGATGGTGACCTTGCTGGTGCCGAGTTGATCAGCCAGCTCCTGCATGGTGGGGGAGTAGCCATGCAGATGGCGGAAATTGCGAATGGCCACCAGCACATCCAATTGGCGGGGGGTCAGGTTCATGGTGCGTTTCCTCACATGAGCTGTTGCGATTCCGAGCTTTTCCTGGCCGACCCGACACATCGGCTGAGCTCGGCAACCAGTTTGTCAGTTACTTGAGGCCCCGAACGATTTCCCAAGGTCTTACTCGGCGGGATACATCAATCCGCCCGAAGTAGGCTGGGCTTGTTCGAACGCTGGCAACGGAACCCGGACGGACTGAACAAATACTGGAACGGGCGAAGACGACACCTATCCGAGCAGGATCGCCCTTCGGCAGGTGGCTGCCTGAACAGCCGGCGATCTGCGTGTCGAGCGATTCGTTCCCATAGCCATTTCCTCAGATGCGCAGGATCCGATTGCCGGTTTGGCCTCTATTCGGGGTTAATCATTACCTAACAGTAGGCTTCCGTCAAGGGAAAAACAGGAAATCTTGCGAAGCGAACGATGGAAGCGGAAGTAGGGCTCTGTGGGGTGAGCGGCGAGCGAGGGGGACGGGAAGGTGTGTCGTCACCGGGGTCGGGAGGCCGTATAATCGCCGGACTCGGAATGCCTGCTGACGTGTGCCCCGACGGGATACAGCAGCGGGCATTGAAAGTTGAAACTAAACAGGAAGGATTTCATGGCCAAGCAATACACCGCACCGCCGGCGATGACGATCGACGTGAACAAGAAGTACACCGCGACTTTTGACACGGCCAAGGGCAAGATCGTCTGTGAACTGTTCGCCAAAGATGCCCCGATGACCGTCAATAACTTCGTGTTCCTGGCTCGCGAGGGGTTCTATAACGGTACCAAGTTCCATCGAGTGATCGAGGACTTCATGATCCAGGGTGGCGATCCCACGGGGACTGGCCGCGGGGGGCCGGGGTATCGCTTTCCCGACGAGGTAAAGAACAACCCGCGCAAGCACCAGCGTGGTTCGCTTTCGATGGCGAATGCGGGGCCAAATACCAATGGCAGTCAGTTTTTCATTACCCACGTGGTGACCGACTGGCTCGATGGGAAGCACACCGTCTTTGGGCAGGTGCTCAGCGGGCAGGAGGTCGTCGATAAAACCCAGCAGGGCGATGTACTCAAGAGCGTTACGATTGAGGAAGCCTGATTCGCCTGGCTGTGGGCACCGGAGCCCGCTGGCGTAACAGCGGGCTCCGGTGTGAATCGAATCCTTTCCAAGAAAGCCTTGCGGTTTGCCTGCCAGATCGGAGCCGCTGCGCAGACCCATGGCAGGGCTAATTCGGCCATTTCGAGTGTAGGTAATGTATGGGCAGCCCAGATACGATGATGGAGTTGTGCCCTCACGCCGCGACCGGTTACTCGAGATATGGTGGTACAGAGAGAAACCCGAACCGGCTCAACCATGAAAGGACTTTTCATGAATTCGCTACCTCGCCGAGCGTTGGGACTTTGGGTGTTGGCCATGCTGCTTGGCGTGGCGGCAGGAGCCCAGGCGCAGGTGCTCAAGCAACTGCCGGCCAATCCGTGGGTCGTCATCAAGTTCAATAATCCGCAGAATATCAGCACCAAATTCGCGGCAATGGCGCAGAAGTTGGGGCTGGCGAATCTCGATCCCGCCTTTTCCGATCCCCTGGGGGCGTTGAAGAAGCAGTTCAACGTTCAAGGGGGTGTGGATGACAAGGGGGAGGTGGCCGTCGCGTTCTATCCGCCGGTCGATAACGAGCCCGAGCCTCGGTTTGTCACGCTGGTGCCGGTCACGGATTACGCGAGCTTTCTCAAGTCGCTGCCCAATGTGAAGACGAATGGCGATGTCAGTACGTTTACGTTGCCGGACGATGATAATGAGATCTATGCCGTGAAGTGGGGGTCTTACGCGGCTCTGAGCCTCTTTAAGGATCTGCTGGCACAGAAGCCAAGCGGCGTCGAGGTTGCGGGGCTGGCCGCCAAGCAACTGGCGACGAACGACATCACGGTTTTCGTGAATGTCAAAGCGATCGGCGCGAAGGTGCTGCCGGTGTTGCAGGCCAATCGCAACGGGATCATGCAGCAGTTGGATCAGGAGTTGGCCGCTGCGGGACCGAATCAGAAAAAGTTTGGCCCGGCCATCAAGATGTTGGTGACTCAGGTGCTCGATTTCGCCGAGCGGACCCTCAAGGAAGGTCAGGCGGCCACCTTCAGTCTGAACCTTGTGGACCAAGGGATCAACGTCACGGGGATGGGCGAATTTGACCCGGCCAGTTCGTTTGGCCAGACGATTGCCGGCATCAAGAACAGCAGCGATAACGGTCTTTTGGCGGGGCTTCCCAATCGTCAGTACTTTGTGTTTGGGGGCGCGGCGCTGGATCCGGAGGTGAGTCGAAAGATTCTCAACAATGTGGTGGCGCCTATTCGCAAGGATCTGGCGGATGTTGAGGACGCCAAAGCCGTTGTGGCGACGATCGACGCTGTGCAAAGCATTCTGGAAGCCACGCGGAGCCTCAGTACCGGTTGGGTGGTGCCCGGCGAGGGGCAGAAGTCGATGATTCAGCAGGTGGCGGTGTACGGCGGCGATGCCAAGAAGTTGCAGCAGGCGCAGCGGTCCTATCTCCAGTCGATTGCCGATGTGATGAAACTCGTGCCCCAAGGGCCCGAAGTGCAAACGCAGGTGAAGCCTGAAGCCAAGGTGGTTGAGGGCGCCAAGCTGGATCAGGTTTCGGTCCAGATGAAGTTCGATACCACCACGCCGGAAGGCGCCCAGGCTGCCCAGGCGATGGCCATGATGTAGGGGGGGGGAGGGGTGAATGGCGTGATGGGGCCGGTGGACGATCAGACTTATGTCGCGGTATTTGGTGGCGAAGAGGAGCTGATTAACGCCACGGTCGCCGCTGCCAAGAAACATGAGAATCCGCTCGCCCAGCGTCCGAATATCAAGGCGGTCGCCGATCAGCTTCCCAAGAGCCGGGTCGCGGTCTTTTATGTTGCGATCGACAATATCGTCAATGAGATCACGAAGTTCATGGCGCAGATGGGCATGGCGGTTCCGCTGAAGTTCCCTGCGGATATGCATCCGGTGGGGGTGGCCGTGGGGACCGAAGGCTCCGCGATTCGCGCCGATGCCCATCTATCGACGGAACTGCTGGGAAATCTCATTTCGGCGGGAATCCAGGCGACGCAGATGATGCAGCCGGGTGGCGCGCCGAAGCCGAATGCTCCGTGAACGCCGGGAAAAGTGCGTTGCACGTGGAACCGGCCGCGGGCACGAGCGTCCAAGTATTTGTGTCTGCGGCCCGTTTTTTGGTAATATGCGCGCGTCCGGGACGACTACTCTATATGGGTAAATGGTCGAGGGAATTCTTGGTTCATCTCGAAATGAGGAACTTATGAGGCTATGGAAGCGAGCGACGATGGGTCTGGTGGCGATCGCCGCGGTGATCGCATGGAATGCGCAGGCTGACGCACAGGTGCTGAAATATGTGCGCGATGACGCGTTGGTCGTGATCAAACTGAACAACGCGCAGGGGATCAATGACAAGTTGGTGGCGATGTCGCAGAAGATGGGGCTGGCGAATCTCCACCCGGCGTTGGCCAATCCGCTGGCGATTCTGCAGCAGCAGTTGAACCTGAAGCAGGGGCTCAACCTCAAGGGTGAGGCGGCGGTGGTGGTGTTCATGCCCGTGGCGGGCGAGAATGAGCCCCGGGCGATGGCGCTGATTCCCGTGGCGGACTACAAGGCGT
>JBLNDH010000202.1:0-2832 GCA_050261455.1 Bacillota bacterium | reverse complement strand
GCCACGACCCGACCGGCCAAAGTGTGGGATTGGGCCGCGGACACGGCCCAGGCCGTGGTGCCGCAGAACGTGCTGATGGCGGTTGTCCTGCAGGCGGATTCGATCCTGGGGCGAAAACGCGAGGAGCGGCTGGACGCCCGGCACGATGGCGTGGCCTCGCATTCGGCCGATGGGCTCAGCGAGGCCTACAGCGGTAACGAGGCCCCGGTGCTGTGCCGGCGGGCCCATCAGCTCGTGCGGCGGTATCAGCTGGTCAGCGGGCAACTGCTCTAACCCCGAAGGGCCACGAAGAGACACGAAGACGAACATGCTGCCGAATGCGACCATTATCCGCATCACCCCGCCGACCCCGCCGACGCTCGGCGGCGAAGTGACGTACGCGCCGGATACGCGGCGGCTGGACATCCGTTGCCAGATGACGGCGCCGACCCGCCGGCACATCTACCAGCTGGGGTCGGTGATCGCCGACTGCCAGGCGGTGCTGCGGTTCGAGCTGCAGGAGCTGGAGGAGCGGGCCCTCGAACCGGACTACCAGGTCGAGGTGCTCCCGGACTGGGGGAAGAAGCAGACGTACCTGGTGAAGCATGTGACCCCGGCCATCAAGTCCGGGCTGTCCAATGTGACGGTGTTTTTGAGGAAGCCATGAGTGCATCGGCGGACATCTCGAAACTGCTGCAGGGGCTGGGGAAGCTGCGCGAGCAGAAGCTGGCCGCGGCGTCCCGGGGCCTGAGCCGGTACGCGGCGATCACGGTGGGCGAGAGCCAGGAATTGTGCCCGGTGAAGACGGGGGCCCTGCAGGCGTCCGGCACCTGGGGGGAGGTGGAGCGTCATGGCTACACCCTCACCATCACGATTGGACACAACACCGACTATGCCGCGGCGGTGCATGAGCGGCTCGACCTGCACCATGAGCAGGGCCAGGCGAAGTACCTGGAGACGGCGATCCGCCAGCGGGCCCCGGGCCTGGCCCCGTACGTGGCGGAAGAAATCAAGGGAGGCCGGCCGTGACGGTGGACCCGGTCGATTTTATGCACTCGCTGTGCCGCTTCGTCGCGAATCGGTCGGGGTTGGCCTACGCCGCGGCGTCGCCGCAGAAGTCGGACCTGTTCCGCCTGGCCATCCTGGAAGATTACGCCGGCGATCCGGCGACGGGGCTCTTGCCCTATGGCGGGGCGGGCACGAGCTGGGAGGCGGTGCCGTCGCTCTCGATCCAGGTGGCGACCGAGGGCACGAGCCGCGAGGCGGTGTTAACGCGGGCGCAAAGGGTGTTCGAGTCGCTGTTGAACGACGAAGGCCGGCCCCTGTCGATGATCGATTTCCCGGGGTATCGGGCCGCCGACGACGCCAAGGACGGATCCTGGCGGATCCTCGGGCTGCGCTTCCTGCAGCGCCCGGGGCTGATCGGGATGAATGCGAAGAACCGCCCCCGGGCGGTGTTTAACGTGGACTGCGATTTTTGCCGGACGCCGGCACGAGGATAGACCATGGCTTACGACAGCAGCAACGTCCGACAGATCAATTACGACGCCAGTTGGGATGGCAAGGACCTGGGGGGCGTCGACCTGGTCAAGCCGGAACTGGACCTGCAGTTTTCGCCCGTCCAGATCGGATCGGCGGGCAGCGTGATCCTGGACGAGATCTTCCAGGGCCTGGGCGGCAACGCCAAGGTGACGGTGACGGTGCGGGAGGTGACCCTGCAGCGAATGAAGGACCTGGTCCCCTGGGCGGGGTCGACGACGCCCTACGCGCTGACGCCGCCGCCGGGGACCAAGATCGCCCAGTACGCCAAGGTGCTCAAGCTGCATCCCCGGGACGTGACCGACACCACCCAGGACCTGAACTTCCTGAAGGCCGTGCCGGTCCAGTCCTTCCAGCTCGAGCGCGATGGCGTGAAGCAGGATGCCTGGGCGGTGGTGTTCCGGCTCTTTCCCGACCCGGCCAAGCTGGCGGCGGGGCAGGCGGCCTGGGTGACGCTGGGGTGAGTGCCCTGTTTTTTGGGAGAGAACGATGGCTTTTAAGCTCAGAGACGTGGTGGCGAAGTTTGTGCCGTGGGAATTCCCGGTCGAAATCGACGCGATGGTCTACCAGACGCGGCCGGTGCTGATCGGGGAGCTGCTCAAACTCTCGACCCTCGGCAAAGACCCCAAGGCGGCGGACCAGGTTCGGGACCTGGTCCGGGGCTGGTTCAAGGGGGCGGCGCCCGATGTGTCGCTTTGGACGATGGATGAGGTGCAGGCCCTGATGACGGGGATGCAGGAATACGCCGCGGCCCGCGCAAAAAAAAATGCGCCGATCATCAAACGGGCGATGGCGGAGATTTTGTAGATCCCTGGGAGTCGGCGGCGGCGACGGTGGCCGCGATCTGCTCGGCGTACCCGCAGATTCGACCGGACGAGGTTTTAGTGATGCGACTGGATTGGGCTTGCTTCCTGATGATGGGCGTGGAGGCGTTGGCCAAGCGGCGCCAGCAACAGTTGGCCAGTGCCGCTCCGACGCAGCCGCCCACGCCGATGGGGTCCGCGACCCACATTGGTTCGGTGCAGGAGCTGCAGTCGCTGCTGCGGCAGCGGCGGGGAGGAATCTGAGATGAGCGAGACCGGCGGCGTTTTCGATGCGGGCGCGGCGGTCGGGACCCTGGGGCTCGATACCAGCGGATTCGTCCGCGGGCTCATGACCGCCGAGGGGCTGATGCAGATGTTCCCCAGCTGGGTGACCAATTTCATGGCCAACCCCCTCCTGGGCTTCGTCGGCATCCTGCAGGATTCGGCCCGGGCGATCGCCGCCTGGGTGGGCCAGATCGCGGAATTGGACGACGCGGCGGATGAATTGGCC
>JBLNDH010000201.1:0-18205 GCA_050261455.1 Bacillota bacterium | reverse complement strand
GCCCATCGGACAGGGCCACGTCAGCCGGCGTTGACCAGACCTGGACGTCATCCTGCGTGTAGTTGGTGCCGAATCGCTCGTTGACGGCGGCGGCCACGGCAGCGGGCTCCTGGTGAGCTTGAAGGATGGTATCGACCTCCTTGGCAAGGCGGCCATCCTCGACGTACTGCTCCATCATGCCAATCAGGCGATCCCGCAGACGGCGGACCGACATGCTGCGGATCTCATCAAGGGAGAGTTCCTCGCGGAACTTCATCCAGGCCCAACCGCGAACATAGTCGGCGGCATAGGGGTTGTCGGTGACGTTTTCGCCGCCGCCATAGACGAACGTGAGCACATGATCGATGGGATACTCGATCTGGCGGCGGGCATAGGCTTCGCGGGCTTGGTTGACGATCAGCGTAACAATCTCGGACGGCTCCTTGCGCACCTTGCGCTCGGCGTCGGCGATGAACCCCATGGGATCGATGCTGATGCCGAATTTGTCGCGGGCCCAGTTGGCCAGCTCCTGTTCGGCGTAGTGCGGCGCGAGGAATCGCACGATGCCGGCACAGTCGCGCTTATCGACTTGTTCGATAGCGGCAGCCTTGAGGGTCTCGCCAACCTGCTCGGGGGTCATCTTGCGGATCTGAGCCTGGGGCAGATTGACCTGGAAGCGGCTCATGGCCCAAGACGAGAGGCTGCGGGTATCCCATTCTCGCTCCTCGGGATCTTCGCCCATGAACTCGCCCAGGGTCGACTCGACGGTATGAAGAACTTCGGTGCGAGCCTGATTCTTGATGTAGTTCTCCAGATCTTCGAGGGTGCGCAGACCGCGGAAATCCTCGGGCTCGAGGGTGATATCGAAGTTCATCCGCGTCCACTCGACAAGGCACGCAGCAACGTAATCCTCCTCAATGTACTTGCCAACCGCATCCTCAACCGACTGGCCAATCATGCCCCAGATGATCTGATCGACATTCTGGCCTTCGAGGACCTTCTGCCGCATGCCATAGAACCCGGACCGCTGGTAGTCCATGACCTCGTCATATTCGAGCAGGTGCTTGCGGGCCAGGAAGTTTCGCTCTTCAACCTTCTTCTGGGCTCGGAGGATGCCCTTGCTGATGCGCTTATCCTCGATGGCCATGCCTTCTTCCATGCCCAGCCAGCCGAGGACCTTGATGGTCCACTCGCCGGCGAACATCTGCATCAGCTCATCCTGGAGGGAGACATAGAAGCGGGAGGAACCCGGATCGCCCTGCCGGCCACCGCGGCCGCGGAGCTGATTGTCGATGCGGCGGGCCGTATGCCGCTCGGTGCCGATCACATGCAGGCCGCCCGTCGTCTTCGAGCCCGATGGTGTATAAAAGACCGAATCGGTGTTGTTCTCAAAGGGAATGCGTTTCCCGGTGACACGCTGCACGGCGATTAAATGCGCACCATCGCCGTTATTGGGATCAGGCTCAATATCAAAAATGGTCTCGTTAGCCAGCTTGATGTCGGTGCCGCGCCCGGCCATGTTCGTGGCGATGGTGACGTTGCCCACCATGTCGCCATGGGCGTTTTTGTGTTGCTGGCCGGCCTTGGCAACGATGGTCGCCTCACGTTCATGCTGCTTGGCGTTGAGCACTTCATGCTCCACGCCGTAACGGTGCTTGAGAAGGTTCGAGACCATCTCGCTCTTTTCGACGCTGGTGGTGCCCACCAGAACCGGACGCCCGGCGTCGCTGTAGCGTTTGATCTCCTCAATGATGGAGGTCCACTTCTCCCGCTCGGTCCGGTAGACGCGATCTTCCTGATCGGAACGGATGCACGGGCGGTTGGTCGGGATGGTGACCACCTCGAGCTTGTAGATCTTGGTGAACTCCTCGGCCTCGGTCTGCGCGGTACCCGTCATGCCCGCCAACGCCTTGTAGAGCTTGAAGAAGTTCTGCAGGGTGATGGTGGCCAGCGTCTGGGTTTCCTGCTTGATGGGAACGCGTTCCTTGGCCTCCACCGCCTGGTGGAGCCCTTCAGACCACTGGCGGCCAACCATCTTTCGGCCGGTGTATTCATCGACGATGACGACTTCCATCTCGCCCCGCTGGCCACGCTCGACGACATAATCCTTGTCGCGTTCGTAGACGACGTGGGCACGGAGGGCCTGCTCCATCAGGTGCGGCCACTCCATGTTGTTCCCCACATAAAAGCTGCCGACGCCGGCTTCGTCCTGGGCGGCGGCAATGCCTTCGTGGGTGAGGTGGACGCTCTTGCGATCAAGTTCAACTTCGTAGAACTGCGTCAGGCCGGTCTTCTTGCCTTCAGCGGCCGCCAACGCCTTCTCGGCATCTTCGCGGCGTTTCTCGGCGGCTGCGTATTCGGGATCGCTCTTCTTGTACTTGTCCATGTCGCCCTCGGCGGCCTTGATGGCACGCTTGGCGGCATCGATCTCTTTCTCAACGGCGGCCCACGGCCGATTCAACTCGATGATCTTCCGGGCCACGCGATCGGCATCGCGATACTTGGGAGCATCGTCATGGGCCGCACCACTGATGATCAGCGGCGTACGCGCCTCGTCGATGAGAATGGAGTCCACCTCATCGACGATGGCGAAATCCAGCGGACCTTGCACCTGCAGGTCGACCCGTTCCTTCATGTTGTCGCGAAGGTAATCGAAGCCAAACTCACTGTTGGTGCCATAGGTCACATCACATTCGTACATGCGCCGGCGGGTCTCGGCGCCCGGCTCCATCTCCGACTGGACAAAGCCAACGCTCATGCCGAGATTTTCGAATGCCGGCCGGACCCAGGTCGCATCGCGGCGAACCAGATAATCGTTGACCGTGACGACATGGCAATGCATGCCTTCAAGAACACGCATGAAGCACGCCAGAGGCGCCACGAAGGTCTTGCCTTCGCCGGTAGCCATTTCGGCGATCTTGCCTTCATACAGCACCAGGCCACCGATCAACTGAACATCGAAGCAACGCGCCCGGAACGGCGGACGCGACTCCGGATGCAGCTTGCGGACGGCCGCATAGAGCTTGTGCGGAATGGGCACCTTCGTCCAAGGCTCGCCGGTCTGGATCATCCGCCGTTGGACCGAGTCATAGAGCTCCAGATGCTCGTCATCGAGCTGATCGGGATTGAAGTTCTCGTCGGGATTGAAAATTGCCCGGATACCGATGTGGCGATCCATCGCTTCCCGAATGATGGCAAACGCCTCGGGCATGACATCGGAGGAGCGGAGCTTGCCGGCCTTCAGGCCGGTGCGGAGCTCCTGCGTACGCGCCAGCAGTTGCTCATCCGTCTGGGCCTGGATCTGCGGTTCCAGGGCATTGATCTGAGCGACGACGCCGCGGTAACGCTTGAGCAATCGCTCATTGCGGCTGCCGAAGAGCTTGGTAAGGATCTTCTGTACAGAAATGGCCATTGAGATTTCCGTTATGAATAGTCGGTAATGACAGAACGTGAGTAAGCGAACACGATCGCACAGCCAGAAGCTGAATCAGGCCGTCTTTGACGCCTTTGGCCTCTTGAGATCAATCGGCAATTGGCGAAAGCGGACCCCGCAATCAAGCCCGAGGCGGAGGGAGACGGAAATGGAAAGGCGAGAACTCCACGGGGTGAATCAGTGGATCCGCAACCGGCCTTGCGAGGAGCAAAGCACTGATCGGCTGCTCGTCACGCCGGGAGGGACGGATCGGAGCTGCTGCAACAACCCGCCGAAGGCTGACCACCAACCGCCCCGTCAATCGGCGAGCGGCCACGGCCATGTGATCGGGACGCAATGCCGGCGCAGCCGTTGCAACGCGATCGGCCGCAAGAGCCGTCGCGACAAAGGCTACCATTAAAAGACGTCGCGTCCTGCACATATGGGAATTACAAGTATGCCGTACCCACGCCGGGCGTCAAGCTTCGAACAAGAATCACTACGATTGTAGGCACCGTGCGGTTTGCCAGCGCCTCCCTACTCTTCGGCTCGGGGATTGTTCTTCTTTGGATGCTGAGCTCTCTTGGCCCACCAGTCGAGCCGGGTCGTCCCCGGCCCCAATACTCCTTGGCCCGCCAACCCGACCTTAACTCTCCGAAAAGGCTTGGTTCCCAGGAATGCCTCGTTCCTCCTCCCCACCGGGGAGGAGGAACGAGGTAGAAAGCATTCGCGATAGAACCCTAACCCCCTCGGCGTCTGCCTATTTGCTCGCCTTCTTCTCCTGCGTGGGATGCACTTCCCGCTTCTCCGGCTGCGGGATCATCACCTGTGGCCGCCCCGCTTCGGGCCAATCCGTATGGAAGAATTGGCCGCGAGGCGCATCGGTACGCTCGTACGTATGAGCCCCGAAGTAGTCTCGCTGCCCCTGAAGCAGGTTGGCCGGCAAACGCGCCGAGCGGTAGCCGTCGTAGTAGGACATGGCGCTCATGAACGCCGGGGCGGAAATACCACTCGTCGCAGCAAGGCAGACAATGTTCCGCCAGTTGGCTTGGCCTTTCTTGATCTGCTCATTGAAGTACGGATCAAGCAGCAGGTTGACCAGGTTCCGATTGCGCGTGTACGCGTCCGTGATCTTCTGCAGGAAGCGGGCGCGGATGATGCACCCCCCCCGCCAGATGCTGGCGATCGTCGCGAAATCGAGCGTCCACTTGTATTCCTTCTGCGCTTCACGCATGAGCTGGAACCCCTGGGCATACGCGCAGATCTTGGAGCAGTAGAGGGCATCGCGCACGGCGTTGATCAGTTGCTGGCGATCGCCCGTGAAGCTGGGCTTGGGGCCTGTGAGTTGCTTGGAGGCCTCAATACGCTCCTCTTTCAAAGCGGACATGCAGCGAGCAAAGACGGCCTCGGCGATGGCATTCGCGGGAATGCCCATATCCAACGCATTGACCGACGTCCACTTCCCGGTGCCCTTCTGGCCAGCGGCGTCGAGAATGTAGTCAACCAGGTATTCCCCTTTGTGGATCGGGTCAGGCTGCTGAAGGATGTCTGCCGTGATCTGAATGAGATAGGAATCGAGGTCCCCCTCATTCCATGTCTCGAAGACCTTGCCAATCTCCGGGGCCTTCATGCCCAGGACATTGGCCATGATCCAGTACGCCTCGCCGATCAACTGCATATCGATGTACTCGATGCCATTGTGAATCATCTTCACATAATGGCCGGCGCCGTTGGGGCCGATGTACGCAGTGCAAGGCACGCCACCCACTACCGGCTTACCCGGCTTAGCCGTCTCGATGGGTTTGCCGGTCTTGGGATCAACCTTGGCCGCTACCGCTTCCCAAATGGGCTTCAGGTGCTGCCAGGAATCCGGGTCGCCACCCGGCATCATCGACGGCCCAAAGCGAGCGCCCGTCTCGCCGCCCGAAACACCCGAACCGAAATACTTGCATTGGTTGGCGTATTCCTTCTCGCGGCGAATGGTGTCCGTCCACAGGCTGTTGCCGCAATCGACGACAATGTCGTTCTTGTCAATCCCAGCCTCGATGAGTTGTTTGACCACGGCATCAACCGCGGGACCGGCTTTGACGAGGATGATGAATTTGCGCGGCCGCTTCACCGCAGCAACCAACTCCTCGATCGTTTCGCACGGCACCAGGCGCGGGTTCTTCTCCCGCTCGACGAACTTACGCATCGTCTCGGTCGTGCGATTGTAAACAGCCACGGTAAACCCATGATCGGCGATGTTCAGGGCCAGGTTCTCGCCCATGACAGCCAACCCGATCAATCCGATGTCTGCGGTCGCTTGTTGAGGCATATTCATGTCCTTATCTGTCTGATCCATCAGGAATCGTGTTAAGAGGATTGTGCCACAGAGGACACAGAGAACACAGAGGCATATTCAAAGAGCCACTCGTTTCAATCCATCCTTCAGCCTGCGCACATTGAAATTGATCAGCAGCGCCAGCTTGCGCCCGGTCGCCTTCAGATAGGAGATCACCTGCGCACTAAACAACGGCGTCAAGGACTCCACTGCTTTCAATTCGACGATGACCGTATCCTCAACCAGGAAATCCAAGCGATTCTGCCCAACCTGCTCTCCACGGTAAAGCACGGGAAACAACGGCTCATGCACACAACGCATAGACCGGTGCCGGAACTCGATGGCCAGTGCGTTCTGGTAAACCGACTCCTGGAATCCCGGCCCCAAAGCCTTGTGCACTGCGATCGCCGCCGCGATGATCGCATTCGTAATGCGATTCAACTCCGGATCAGGCTCGTCCTCAAAGTCAAGCTCTAGATCCGGTTCCAAAATCCACCTCCATCTCTGTGTTCTCTGTGCCCTCTGTGGCTGAGCTTTAACTTAACCAAAATGAGACTGTCTGGATACAACACTACCGTTCGTGTTGCACAATCCTATTATGCCCCAAGCCCCCAGATGAGCAGCACCAGCGGCGTACCAATCGCCAATGCCACCAGGATACAAGTCGCGCACCCCTTGCCGGAAGGAGCGGAAAACTTCTCCGGCGAGCTCTCACGCAACGCCTTCTCATGAGCTTCGATCGCCTGCTTGGCGGTAGCCAGATCAACCCCCGTCGCCTCACGCAGCACCTTGAACGCCTGGATCTTTTGCCCGGCAAACAGGTATGCGTTGATCTGCTCCCTTTGCTCCGGCGTCAGGTTCTCGGTTTCCGCCATAGTGATTCTCCGGCTGAGATGTCAAACGGGCCGACAGTACCCAAGATGGTAACGGGAAGTGCCATGCGTGACGAGATCCCTCATCCCGCCGAAATCTTCAGGAAAACCCCCAAGCCGGACTGTAACGCAGCGCAAGTCCGGATCCCTCCCGATCCCCCGAACCCTCCGCCCATCGCTCGCCACTGGCGTAAGTTGACGCCAGCGAAGAAGTGTGTTATCGCCTTGCGTATCGTTCATTCAAACAGCAGATATTGCGCGACACGCTTATTGGAAATCCCTTATTGAGGAGTGGCCATGAGTGGCTTGAACATTCGGAAGGACGCCTGCGAGTTGGATCTTCTATCGCTCGGGGCCCTGGTTCATCGGCTGGACCCGGGCATCATCCCATTCCGCAAGGCACGCTCGGTGGAGATTCATGTCTCCGGCGGCGAATACAACGTGGCGGCCAACCTGTCCGATTGCTTCGGCCTGAAGACGGGCATCGCGACGGCCATGGTGAAGTATGGCATCGGCGAACTGATCCAAAACCGCGTCCGCGAAATGGGCGTCACGCCATTCTACAAGTGGTTCGACCACGACGGCGTACGCGGGCCCAACATGGCAACCGTCTACAGCGACCGCGGCCAGGGTGTGCGAGCACCCGTCGTCTTCTACAACCGCTCCAACGAAGCCGCCGCCCTGCTCAAGCCCGGTGATTTTGACTGGGCCAAGATCGGCGCCAACGGCCTGCGCTGGTTCCACTCCGGCGGCATCTTTGCCTCCCTGTCGCCAACCACGTCCGAACTGATCATCGAAGGCATGCAGGCCGCCAAACGCCTCGGCGCAATCAACTCCTTTGACCTGAATTATCGGGCCAAGCTCTGGTCCTCCGTGGGTGGGCCGGAAAAAGCCAAGCAGGTGCTCCGGCAGATCACCAGCAACGTGGACGCCTTGATCGGCAATGAAGAGGATCTGCAGAAGGGCCTGGGAATCACCGGACCGGAAGTGGCGTCCAAGTCGAAGCTCGATCCGGAGACCTTCTTCAAGATGATCGAACGGATCGTTGAGCAGTTCCCGAACATCAAGATGGTGGCCACCACGTTGCGGGAGGTCCACTCGACCAACCGCCACGATTGGGCGGCCGTGCTCTGGCTTGATGGCAAGCGATACGTGACCCCGACGATGCAGTTGGATGTGCTGGACCGGATCGGCGGCGGCGATGGATTCGCCGCAGGGCTGATCTACGGCCTCATCGCCGGACGCTCTCCCGAAGAGGCCCTTCGCCTCGGCTGGGCCCACGGCGCCCTGCTGACCACCTTCCCGGGCGACGTCACCATGGCCAAGCTCCCCGAAGTCGAAACCCTCGCCAAGGGTGGCTCCGCTCGCGTGCAACGATAAGGGTTCCTGACGGAATCGATTTTTGCTCACCGCGGAGACACGGAGGCACAGAGAAATCAAAAGGAATTCCTGTGTGACCTCCGTGTCTCCGTGTCTCCGTGCCTCCGCGGTTCATCCTATCTTTGCAAAGCATAAAGCATCTTCCCCCCATTCTTGATCCAGAGCTTGTTGCCACCCATCTTCTGAAACTCGCGTTCCAACGTATCCGGATCTCGGTAACCCAGGCCCACCGACCGGCACTGCTCTTCGGAGACTCCCGTTGCCAGCGTCACCCGGAACGCGAAGTTCGTCTCTCTTCGCAAGGCGCGGTCGTACTCCGCACCCCCTCGCACATTGATCACATGGGCAGCCACGTTGCGATCAAAACCGGGATTGGATTCCAGCCAGTGGAGAACGTAGTCCAGGGAATGGTAACCAATTGCCCGAATGGCGTGATCCATCCGAGGGTTCGAATGGAAGCAGTGGATCTTGGGCTGGTAGATGATGATCTCCCCGCCCGGAGCCATCACGCCCGGAGATTGCAGCTTGTAGGAACCTTTGCCGGCGGTCCACACTTCGTCATACCCGTCGCCAAGCGACTGAACCACCGCATCCAGAGGCCTATCGATCCGGACGATGTGCAGGTGAGATGATGCACGAGCGGCAGCGTTGTAGGCGGCAATGAAGCCTTGATAGCCAACCCCCGCATAGAGGCCATGCGGAACAACGGCGTGATCGTCCTCATGGAAAACCATGTTGAACGACAGCATGGGCACGGGACTGCCGGCAAAAATGCATTTAGCGCCTTCGTTGATCACGTCGCGGCCCGGGTTGTCGATCTGACCAATGAGCCGGGGAATGCCCATCTGGACCGCGGCCCAATGCAGCCCGTCGATTACTTCGTTGCCGGAAACCCCAGGAAAGAAGACCTTCAGCCCACCCGCAAACCCAGCCGCCTCGTGCGGTACAGTGCCACTGATCGCGATGATCAGATCGTAGCCGCCGCGAAGTCGGGCATTGATCTTCACGGGAATGGCCTGGGGCCAGCGCCCCTGGGTCTTCTCGCTCATGAAGGCCGCTGATATCTCGCCCGCCGACACCAGTTCGGATGGCTCCGTACGATGGTCAGCCATCTCCCGCAGTAGCGGGTACTGAGCCCGATTCTCAATGCCGAGCTTGGCCAACTTCTCCTTTTCCGACATGGGCCGGTGGGTACCCGCCGCATTAAGGGTATCGAGCCGCCGCAAGCCCCTGCCGGCCAGGGTCTGGTAGATCAGCCGGAACAGGACATCCGTAAAATCGGTGCGAGAGTAGTCGGGATGCAGCAGCAGGACGCTTTTGACCTTGGGAAAGGGAGCAAGCGATCTTCGCACGGCAGCCAGAAGTTGGTCGGGGCTCAAAGCTTGCTGGAGGTTCTGTTCTGCAGCCAACAGGGTTTCAGTCATATCAGGCGACTCCCGTTGTCGAGACACCGGCCTATATGCCCAAATTAAGTCTACGGCAACCCAAAAGGGGGCGAAGTGATTCAAACACGCTTAAGTAAGGAGAAAAAAAACGGGCGGGAGGTGCCAAGGTCGGGGGGGAACCCTGGCGTGCCAAAGCTGGGGGGGCAACTTTGGTCTTAGGGGGAAGATCTCCCGCCCATGTGCCATTTGTCCCCTAATCATCTACGCCACGACCCTGATTGTCAACCCCACGGAACCAACGAACTCAACTTTATTAAACATACGACTAGTCCTGCGGTTGCAACTGGGAAACCGGGGCTAGGCAGTGCATGCCAAACCCCTGGGACAAGGCGCCCACCGCCCTCCAGGTTTCACCATCTTACCAGGCTTCCCGCAACCCTCGGGGCCTTATGGCAGCAGAGAACACCGCAGACGCAGAAAGAAAGGCATTGAATCGGTTCCGCTGTGTTCTCCGTGTCCTCTGTGGCATTCCTCTCTTCGTGCCTTCGCGAGCTCTGGAACCCCAAACGCCCATCACGTCCGCGGCTTCATCAGCTGCTCGCGCGGGATAATCGTACAGCTCTCCGTCTCCTCATCGAAGACGATCACGACTTTCCCCGCTTTGAGCTGACGCCGAACCGCGTCAATCTCCTCAGACAGGGGTCGATCCACATGCCCATGCACGGCTCCGTCACGAGTGACAAACTCCTCAATGAGAGCCTGAAGCGTCTCTGGCTGCAGCTGATTGTGCGGAACGACGATAACGCCCATCCGTGGCCTTGAAGTCGTGGGGATTACTACCGCGATCCCGATGCCGCGGCCTTCTCGCCTCGGCGATGGGAAAGGAACCACGTGTACAACTCCGGATTCTCATACGTCTGCGTCCAGGAATCGTGCCCGACGCCCGGATACGTGGTGAATTTCACATCCGCCTTCACCTTCTTCAGCGCTTCCACCATCTCCACGCTGCGCTGCAAAGGCACCACCGGATCGGCTTCGCCATGGAACACCCATGCGGGAATGTCCTTGATCCGGAAAGCCATCACCGGGTTCCCCCCGCCGCAGATCGGCGCAATCGCCGCAAACCGCCCGGGACTCCGCATCGCCAGATCCCACGTCCCAAAGCCACCCATGCTCAGCCCCGTCAGATACACCCGATCGGCATCGACGCGATAGCTGGCCATAATCTCATCCAGCAGCGCATTCAATTCGAACGGCTCCCACCAACGATCTTCCGGACACTGCGGAGAAACCACGATGAACGGAAAATCCTTCTTGCCTTCGACGATCTTCGGCACCCCATGCACCTTCACCTTATTCACATCGCTGCCCCGCTCGCCAGCCCCGTGAAGGAACAGGATGAGCGGCCACTTCTTGGCGCTATCCTTGTCATACGCCTCGGGCAAATAAAGCAGGTAATCGAGCTTCACCGCCACCTGCTTCTCCAGCCTCTGTGCCTGCTGCCCCGGCTTGGCCTGGGGCTGCTGCGCGCACACGATCGCCGCCAGAATCAACGGCAGTGAGAATCCAACCGCGTAAGATCTGTAGACTTTGTTCATCGATCCGTCTCCATAGAAGATCCCGACGTATCCGACTGCCTACATGACATGCACTCGCCCGAGAAACGCCTTCCAGCTTACCCGCTCATCCATCATTGTCACGCCACCCAACATTCCCTGAATTACGGCTGCACCTCAATCTTGATCGTATGCGTCACCGGCACGAACGCCGCCTCAACCGCCTTGACCAGCGGCAACCGCTCGGCTTCCGTCTTGCTCACCGCCGCCGCCATGTCCGCCTTCCCCTCGTTGCCGTGGAAAATCTCCTTCACCTGCCGGGTCTCATATGCCTGCTTGGCTGCCACAGCTTTGTCCACCTTGTTAAAGGCTTCAGAGAACGGATTCACCGCGAAATCAGCAGCCAGATTCACCCCCTTGGCCAGTTCCCCTGCCGAATACACTTTCGATTCCGTCCCCCAGGTCACCTTGTAATTGCCGGCCGCGCCACCCCGAACCACCAGCATCAGCCGATTCAAATCCCGATTGAACGGCACCAGCATCATGCCCGAGCGAAGAGAGCTGTCCTTGTCCGACGCCCCCGTCGCGCAGAACGGATAACGCCGGCTCGTAATCGTGAGCTCATTGTCAGCAAACCGATCGACGATATGCCCCGCCGTTGCCTCCGCACGCTGCGCCCCCAGATCAACCGTGAACGTCCCGATCTCCCCATCGAGCCCCATCGCCTTGAGAAACGCGTGAGCCATCACCAAATGCCCCGCCCAACCCGGGTGCACCCCATCCTGCCCGGAAATCGCATAGCTCGGCCCGTACTTCCGCCGGGCCTCGAAACCGCTGGTGAACATCGGCCAGAAAACATCCGCAAACCCGACATTCTCCTGTTCCGCGATCTCCACATCGATGTTGCGGAAGGCGCACAGGTTCAGGTTATGCTCCTCCAGCGTCCCCGACGCCGTCTTCACCCACGCGGCAATCTTGCCCACGCATCCCGGCGACCCCAGGACCACACGCACTCCCGCCTTCTTGAACGCGCGAACCACCGCCGTGTAATTCTGCCGGTACCACCGCGCCGTCGCTTCGTCATAGCGCTGATACCGATAGTCGTTCATCCCATAGCAGGTCGTCGCGATCGTCGGCTCAAACCGCAGGCAGTCGTTCTCCATCCGATGCAGGAATCCCTCCGCCGTCTCACCACTCCACCCATACTGCCGCGTGCTGATCTTCAACTCCGGCACGCACACCGTGAGATAGGTTTCCATCAGCTGCGAATACATTCTCTGCTCGGTGATCGAATCGCCGCAGATCGCCAACCGGTCCCCCACCTTCAGCACCAGTTTCCCCGCCACCGGCGCCTTGACCGGCATGAACTTCTCGAAGAACGGATCCGCCGGCTTCGTCTCGAGCTGCCGCTCCTCTGCAAACGCCCGCGAAGCAACGCAGACGCTCAGCATCAGACCAACCGCCAGCAAACGCCGAATCGATCGCATGATGGTTTTCATAGGGGTGCCCAATGTCCTCTCGTGTTGTTGAGCCAGGAATCATACCACACCCATTGGGCACGACCAGCCAACCCACCGCCGCCCCATCCCCTTTTTCCCCTCGCCCGTACTCCGAAACATGATGCACCTGAATACTGATCTTCCCGATGAGCGTACCGGAGCAAGCTCGGGTGGTGCCGAGTTCTGAGTGCTGAGTTCCGCACCGACTCAGCACTCAGCACTCAGCACTTGAGATGCCCCGTCCGGCGCTGACGGCGCGAAGGTCAGTAAACCCTCCGAAGACCGAAAGTGCTCGACTGGCTCCAAGCTCAGGGATTCATCCCTGGGTTCCTTCCGCGTTACCACTTTCAATTTCCGTTGTGCTTCCGAAATTACTTTACGAAATTCAGGCAACCGTGAGACTCAGTGAAGGAGGAGCCGGATGCGTCTGCAACTCCACCATAAACCGATACCGCGTCGATCGCGACATCAGCTCATCGTGAGTCCCCTGCTCAACGATTCGCCCATGTTCCAGAACAACGATCCGATCCGCATTGCGGATCGTCGAAAGCCGGTGGGCGATGATAAAGCACGTTCGCCCCGCCATGAGCTCCGCCAGGCTCATCTGAATTAGCCGTTCCGATTCCGTATCGAGATTGGACGTCGCTTCATCCAGAATCAGAATTCTCGGATCCGCCAGGATCGCACGCGCGATCGTAAGTCGCTGCCGCTGCCCCCCGGAGAGCTTCACACCCCGCTCGCCGATCAGGGTTTCGTACCCGTTTTCCAGTTGCATGATGAAGTCATGGGCATTGGCTCGCCGTGCCGCATCGGCGATCTGCTCCGGCGTGGCATCTCGCCGGCCATACGCAATGTTCTGCGCGATCGTCCCATCAAACAGAAACGTGTCCTGCTCCACAATACCCAGGAGCCGGCGATACGACTGCACATCGATATCTCGTAGATCCACCCCATCCAACACGATCGTACCGGCCGTGGGATCATAAAAGCGGGCAATCAGATTGCAGAGCGTGGTCTTGCCCGCCCCCGATGGCCCCACCAGCGCAATCGTCTGGCCCGCAGAAACATCCAGCGAAATGTCGTGCAGAACCGGGCACGTCTCCTCCGCCAAACCCTTCGCCTTATGACCTTCCGTTGTTGATTTCGGATACGTGAACGAGACGTTGCGCAGAGTAATGTGCCCGCGAACCGTCCGCCGGTCCAGCATGCGACTCGACGCGGTCCGTGGAAACTCCGCCGGCTCATCCAACAGATCAAGTGTTCGGTCCAACCCCGCCAGTTGATTCTGCAATCCCGTGGCCGACTCCGCCAGCGTCGCAATCGGCCCCAGCAGCGCCGTCAGGTACGCCAAAAACAGCACCAGATCCCCCGTGGTAAATGCCAGGTGAGGATCCAAAAGCCCCTGCCGAACCAACGCCTGATCGTGCAGCACCCGCGAACCGCCAAACCACAGCAGAATCGCCGAGGCCAACGGAATCAGGATGGACCACGCAATATCCACGCCTCGCATCCACCACCAGGCGTGAAGCTCCTGCCTCGCCATCAGATGGTTATTGGAGGTGAAGACAACCGACTCCGCCTGCTGCCGCCCGAAGGCCCGCACCACACGCATCCCGCCAAAGGCCTCCGTCGCATGCGCATCAATCGTCTGCCGGGACGACCGAATATCGCGGAACAGTGGCCGAATCCGCCCGATCCACGTCTTGTGGGTAATCCACACCGTCGGCAGCAGCAACACCGCGCCGATGAGCAGCTTCCAGTTCACGAACGCCAACACAAACAGCGACCCCAGAAGCTGGATGATCGCCCGCCACGGGTTATACAACATGGAGAAGACCAGATCCCCCACGCCCCCCGCATCCTCTCGAAGAATCGAGGCGACGCCCCCGGATTTCAAATCATAAACCCGATGCAGAGGCAGCTTGACGGCATGCTCGAATACTCGTCTCCGATACGACGTCTGAACCCGCTTGGTAATCCGCGTCGTTTGCCATCGCCCCCAGACCGAAAACGCGATCGAAGCGAATGTCAGCAGGATCATCCCCACGCCGACAACCACCAGCAACGACTGAGGCTCCCTCGGCAATGGCAGCCAAGCCACCTCACGCGACAATGGCCTCTCCCCAAGCACGTTGTCCACCACGAGCTTGGTGCCATACAGCGGAAGCAGCCCCAACAACGTGGAAATAGACAGCATAACCAGCGCCAGCACGAGGGTAACGCGATGCCCGCGCAGCAGCCCGACAAACGAACTGAACAGTGGCCAAAACGCCCGCGATCGCTTGTTGGACTTGATCCGTCCATCCATCGACCCATATTCATGCTTCAGCTCGCCGCGCCGTGCTCGTTCACGGAGCTTCCGACGATACTCGCGAAAACGTTGCAGACTGGATCTTGGAACTCGCGCCATTCCCCAGATTCTAGGTATGCTCACCGCAAAGGCCACCTCTTCCGCATTTAGCGATCTCTTCGTTTAGCGGCGGCCCGCAGGGCCGGGCTCGCCCCCTCGCCCCCCTCCCCTATTATCCCCACCAAGATTTCCCCCACCCCCATCAACAAAACCCCCGCATCCCTATACATATCCCTGGGTCCCCGGCCTGGGAAAAGCCCGTGACCCCGGTTACACAGGAAAATGGGTAAACCTATAAACAAACCTATGCACATGAACACTCATTCTTATCTAAATCGGCTTTGGATCATTCCCGGATTGTTACTGTTAATCGCCACCTCGGCTTACGCGGCCAACGCCAACCCGTTCGTCGGCTATTGGGCCCTCACCATCCCCGGCGGCGGCGCTGGCTGGCTGGGCGTCACTGAAAACCAGGGCAAGCTCTCCGCCAGCATCCTCTGGGGTGGCGGCAGCGTCGTGCCTGTCGATGGCGTCAAAATGGACGGCAACACCCTCGTTGTAACACGCCTCTATCACGACGATCGCAAGGACGCCGCCGGCAAGACCATCCGAACCACCACCACCGAAACCATCACCGCCACCCTCGATGGCGATAACCTCAACCTAACCACCAGCAAGAAACGCCCCGATGGTTCCGAAGGCGACAAGGCCAACTTCACCGGCAAGCGCATCCCGCCCCTCCCGTCCGCACCCGATCTCTCCCAGGTCAAGTTCGGTGCTCCGATCATCCTCTTCAATGGCAAGAACCTCGACGGCTGGCGCCTTGTTGAGCCCGGCTCGGTCAGCGGCTGGACCGTGAAAGACGGCGTCCTCAACAACAACCCCGTCCAGGAACCCGGCAAGCCCCACAAGAATTACGGCAATCTCCGCACCATCCAGGAATTCGAGGACTTCAACCTCACCCTCGAAACCAACGTTCCCAAGGGTGGCAACAGCGGCATCTACCTCCGCGGCATCTATGAAGTCCAAGTAGCCGATACGTTCGGCCGGGGCGTCGATTCCCACAACATGGGTGGCCTCTACAGCCGCATCACCCCGACCGTCGCCGCTGAGAAACCCGCCGGCGAGTGGCAGACCTACGACATCACCCTCGTCGATCGCCACGTCACCGTCATCCTCAACGGCAAGAAGATCATCGACAACCAGCCCCTCCTCGGCTGCACCGGCGGCGCCCTCTGGTCCGACCAGTTCCGCCCCGGCCCCCTCTACCTCCAAGGCGACCACACCGGCGCCAACTACCGCAACATCGTCATCCGCCCCGTCGTCAAGTAACCCCCATCAACGTTCCGTCCATAAAAACAACCCATCCGACCTTTTACCGGGTCGGATGGGTTGTTCTCATTCAGTTCCAACATAACACAGATGGCCCGATGCCGCACAATCATCGGTGTTCATCTGTGCCCCATCCGTGGCGACACAAAAGACGTAGCATGGGCATCTTGCCCATGCGAGTTCCATCGGTGCGTATCGGTGCCCCATCGATGGCAACAAGATACGTGGCATGGGCGGCTCGCCCATGCATCCCCATCGGTGCTTCTCCCTTTTTCCAAGCCCTCCCCCTTCAGGAATACTCATTCCGTGTCCGTCTGTCCCCATTATTAGCAACAAAACGTAGCACGGGCATCTCGCCCGTGCTACGTTTGATGTGCGTCCATCCGCGTTGATCCGCGGCCCCAGACTTACCGCAATTCCCGATTCTGTGTCCCCCTCTTTCTCCCTCGCCCGGTACTCCGGGAGAGGGTTGGGGTGAGGGTTTAGAGCCAGGTGTACACTCAGACGGGAACTGCTCTGGTATGCCCAAGCGGCTCAGATCATCGTATAGTCATACGGCTTCCGCATCTCCCGAGCCAGATACTTGTTCGCTTCGTCATCCCCCACATACTGCTCCTTGACCGGATCCCAGTTCAGCTTCCGCCCCAACCGGATCGCCGTCACGCCCAAATGTGCCACGGTCGCCGAGCGATGTCCCACTTCCGCCGGGCAGATCGGCGTCTTCCGCGTCTTCACGCACTCAATAAAGTTCCCCATGTGATCGTTGCTGGCGTACACCCGCTTGGCATCCCCCGGCAGCTTCTCCGTCAAAATCGCGCGATTGCTGGCATTGATCACCCCGCGCGTTACCCAGATCCACCCGTCGGTCCCGATGAACTTGATCCCGTGCTGCTGCCCGTTGGGATCCTTCACGCCGCCATGCCATTCGCTGGCCGTCGTGCTCTTGCACGTGTGCACCACGCCGTTGGCATACGTGTACGTCACTTCATACTCGCTGGCCGCCGTGAACCCACCGGGGATCATCTCCACCAACTGCTTCCCTTCCACGCTCACCGGCCCGGTGTTGTCCTGATCCAGCACCCACAGCACGATGTCGTTGTGATGGGCGCCCCAGTCCGTCATCGTCCCGCCCGAGTATTCCCACCAGTAGCGGAAGCTGAAGTGCGTCCGCTCTTTCACATACTCCACCTTCGGCGTCTGCCCCATCCAGAAATCAAAGTCAAACCCCGCCGGAACCGCCGATGTCTTGAACGGCCCCTGCCGCAATCCCGCCGGCAGCCACACCTCCGCCCGCTGAACTTTTCCAATCCGCCCGTTGCGAATCAGATCCGCCGCCAGCCGGAAGTGCACGCTGCTCCGCTGCTGCGTGCCGGTCTGCAGCACCCGCTGGGTCTGCCGCTGAACCTCCACCAATCGTTTGCCCTCGTCAATCGTCAACGTCAGCGGCTTCTCGCAGTAAACATCCTTCCCCGCCTTCATCGCCGCAATCGACACCAGCGTATGCCAGTGATCCACTGTGCCGCAGATCACCGCATCCACATCCTTCCGTTCCAGCAGTTTCCGAAAGTCCGAATACCCTTCAGCCCCGGGGAAGGTCTTCTTGGCCGCCTCCAGGTGATTCGCATCCACATCGCAAACCGCCACGATCTTCCCAAACCGCTGCGCATTCCTCGCATCCCCCGTACCCTGCCCCCCGCACCCGATCAGTGCCAGGCGAATATCCTCCTTCGCTGGCGCAGCCTGTTGTGCCAGACATTCCTCCGCATACCACGCCGGCAGCGACGCCGCCGCAGCAAACGCACCCGCACTCTTCAGGAAATGACGACGAGAAGTGGAAAATGAGTTGGTGATCATACAAGTAGTTTCCCTCATCCATTAACCAAAAACAATCGGTGCACATCCAGAAAAGCTCCCCCACTCATCACACCGGGTTCGTAGCAACGCAACGCCCCGGATCTCTCCCCTCTCACGGCCGCCACCGATACAGGATCGCCTTCCCCCGATAGTCCTCCTCCACAAACACCAGATACTCCCCATTCCCCCGCTTATGCGCCGTGATCCCCGTCAAAATGTCAATCCACCCCGTCTTCTCCACTCCTCCCACCGTCGCCCCCGGC
>JBLNDH010000200.1:0-6701 GCA_050261455.1 Bacillota bacterium | reverse complement strand
TTGGCCATGTTGACCTTCCACGCCGTGGTCTCCCACAGGATCGCCCCGGTCTCCGCGGATACCCCAGCCACGCCACCGCTGCCGCAGTAGACGTACATCCGCTTGCCGTTGAAGGTCATGGCCGCGATCGACGAGTGGGTCATCGACCATTGCCGCGGATTGGGCGCCTTCCAAAGGACATTCCCCGTCGCACAGTCCACGGCGATCATCAGCGAGCTTCCGCCGGGCGCGAGAATCACTCGCTCCCCGTCGATCAGCGGGCATTGCCCGGCATACCAGGGCGGCACCGTGGTCCTGTACTCGCGAACCAGATCAATGCCCCATTTGAAATCGCCGGTCTGGGCATCGGCGCAGACGACATGGCACTTGGGCCCTAAGGTGATGACGTACTTGTCCGTGACCGCGGGCACGGTTCGCGAAATGCCATGATTGCGGCCAATATCAATGTTGTAGGATCGCCGCCAGATGTCTTTGCCATCGGCCAGCGACATGCAGCGTAGCACATCCGCCCGCCCGGTTTCGTCGTAGTCGAGGACGTAAACCCGTCCATTCAGGACCGCCGCCCCGGCATACCCTTCGCCCAGGGTGACGGACCAGAGCTTGGCAGGACCCGTGCTTTTCCATTCCCTAATCAATGGGACTTGTTCTGTACTAATGGCGTCCAGTCTGGGGCCGCGGAACCCGGGCCAGGCACCTGGCAACTCGCCGGGCTTTCCCTCCCCGGCGACCAACGCTCCCTTAAGATCCGTTACCACCTTTACTGCCTGGGTGGTGGCCGTTCCGACGTCCATGTCAGGGACTCGCTTTTCGAGGCTGGCATATTGCGACGGGACTGCAATCCACAGCGTCAATGCCCCCGCACCCATTGCTGCGAGGATGGCCGGAACTGCCCTGGATGCCCAAATCGAGTTCATATAGTCTCGATTAGTGTACCGAAATAGGCGGAAAAGAGGACATATAAATCCTATTATCGCCGAACAAGTTCAGCAACGATAAAAACGAAGCGAAACGGGCCTATATTGCCTCTACGTACTCGCGCCGATTCGAGCTACAAATGCCCTCGCATGAAACAACCGTCCGAAGCGGGCTTTTATTCCCTGTGCCAATGGAAACTTAGGTTCCTGCGGGTGGTTGTCCCAAACGGGAAAGGCCTTTCGCCCGGCCTGTCCCGGTATTTCTTCTGATACCACGCTGGAGCTCTGGCGTTTCAACGATTGCTCGGTGTACGGTTTTCCCACGTCGGAGGGCAATCACGCGGGCGGCCGGATTTCACCCATCCACCGGATCTACAATATAGGGCAGTCCGAAACCGGCCCGGGAGATGGGTTGGCAGGCTGCACTGATCTGACGGCCGAGGTGTCACTGCTTGCTTATGACAAGATCGCCAGCTCATTCCGTCATCGTCTCGGCAGCCCAGGAGCCCCAGATTGTCTTGATCTGGCTGGCTCGTCTGCGATGGTTGGCTGTTGCCGGTCAGATTGTAGCTACCGCGTTCGTTGCGGTTCCTCTCGGCTTGAATCCGCCTCTCCTTCCGATCGCCACGGTCATCCTGGCGACGGTACTGACCAATCTCCTGATCCTCTTCTGGCCGTTTGGTCATAATTACCCCGCCTGGCTGGTGCCAGCGGTTCTTTTGCTGGATGTCTGTCTGTTGACGATCCTGCTCTATTTCACGGGCGGGCCGGGCAATCCGTTCAGTGCTTTATACCTGGTGCACGTTGCGATTGCCGCGGTTGTCCTGACTCCTGCCTGGTCCTGGTCGATTGTTGCCGCGTCGATCCTATCCTATGGCCTGCTTTTTCGCTGGCATCTGCCGCTCTCCCGGGGTTGGCCCCTGCCGGCCCATCTGGCTGCGGTGGGGGATTGGACGGCACTGACGCTCGTGGCGGGACTTATTGCCTACTTCATCGCGCGCGTGAATCGCTCGCTAAGGCAGCGTGAACGAGACTTGGCTGCGGTCCGCGATCTGGCCGCCTTGACCACGCTCGCCGCTGGTGCTGCCCACGAATTGGGAAGCCCTTTGGCCACAATTGCCGTGGTCGCCAAGGAGTTGGAACTCGCATCGAGCCCGGAAAATGCCGAGGATGCCCGCCTGATTCGCCGCGAGGTCGATCGCTGCCGCGCGATCCTCGATCGGATGCGCATCGACATTGCGGAAGATCCGGCTCAGAAGCCCCAAGCTACCCGCGTAGACGATCTGGTAGCTCATCTCCGGGAGGACTTAAGCCCTGAGGAGCAGGCCAATCTGGTGATTCATGGCATGCAGGACTACCCAGTGCTTGCAGCACCCTTGTATGCCGTGCACCAGGCCATAACCATCCTGTTACGCAATGCTTTCGATGCCTCCGTTCCGGGCCAACCCGTAGCGTTGGACATTCGTTGCAAGGACGGGCATATCATTTTTGAAGTGGAGGATCATGGCTGTGGCATGCCGGAGGAGGTGCTGCGGCGGGCAGGGCAGCCGTTCTTTACGACCAAGCCGCCCGGCAGAGGAATGGGGTTGGGCCTGTTCCTGGTACGCCTGGTGGCCCAGAAATACGGTGGTAGCTTGAAGTTGTATTCCAGAATTGGCCAAGGCACGCGATGTGTTTTGGCGCTGCAGAATGGATTAGCCGCATCATGATCGATGCCAATTCCCCATCGTCCGTGCAGAAGATACTCATCGTGGATGACGATGCGGTCTTCCGCGATCGCCTGCTCAGGGCTCTTCAAGCCCGCGGCTACCAAGCCTTGGGCGCCGCCACCGCAGCCGAAGGCTATCAGCGGGCGCAAGCCGTTCGCCCTCAACGCGTTGTCGTGGATCTTCGCATGCCCGGTGGGTCAGGCTTGGATCTCGTGCGCGATCTGACCACCTTGGACCCCAATGTGCAAATCGTTGTCCTCACGGGTTATGGCAGCATTGCCACGGCTGTGGAAGCCATTCGGCGCGGGGCGGTCGATTACCTGACCAAACCGGCTGATACCGAGCAGATCCTCGCGGCCTTTGATCGCATTGGTTCTGGCCAAGCAGTTGCACGCTCCGTAGCGGCCACCGACTCGCTCCCAAGTCTCGCCCGCGTCGAATGGGAACACATCCAGCGCACCTTGGCGGATTGTGGTGGGAACATCTCCGAAGCGGCTCGTAAGCTCTCCATCCATCGCCGATCGCTTCAACGAAAGCTGGGAAAACTCCCGCCACTGGCGTAATTCCGCATAACACAGGTTTCACAACCGCATTGGGACGCCACTGGTGGCGCAATCCTGAATCGCATAACTCCCGCAATAAAGGGTGTGGCGTTTTGCCGCAGGGGGGGACCTTTGACCTGGCCGAGTTCGCATCCATTTAATCCCCCGACCATAAGCGATCTCACAATGGCTGAAAGTGAATCTGAATCCCGATTTGTGTTCCCGCGATCAGCCAACTACCTGCTGCCGGTACTTGTGCTGTTGGTCGTTGGAGCATCCCTCTACGTCCCGGTGGTCGTCGGCTTTGGGGCTTCGCCGAAAACCACCGCGGTCGGATATATGCCTCAGCAACCCGTGCCCTATAGCCATGCGATCCATGTGGGCAGGCTCGGACTCGATTGCCGCTATTGTCACACCAGTGTCGAGAAAGCGTCGTTTGCAGCTTTGCCGGCGACCCAAACCTGCATGAATTGTCATACCACCATCAAGCCCGACAGCCCCCGGCTCCTGCCGGTCCGCGAGAGCTGGGCCAATGGCACGCCGGTGCAATGGACCAAGGTCCACAGCTTGCCCGGCTACGCTTACTTCAACCATGCTGCTCATGTGAACAAAGGGGTCGGCTGCGTTTCATGCCATGGTCGCATCGATCGCATGGACGTCGTCCGCCAGGTGCAGCCGCTAAGCATGTCCTGGTGCCTCGATTGTCATCGCAATCCGGAGAATCACCTACGTCCGGTGGATCAGGTCACCAATATGGCCTGGGTGCCGCCCGATGGCGACCAGCAGAAGCTCGGCCTGGCTCTGAAGAAACAATATGGGATCCGCGACAGCGCGTACTTGACGAGTTGTTCAACGTGTCACCGATGAACCACAAAGCGACTGGCATTCAGTACTGGCGAAGCCTCGAGCATCTGGCCGAGAGCGACGAAGTCCGCAAGCTCATCGAGTCGGAGTTCCCCGGCTACGATCCGCAGGAGATGCTTTCGCCATCGCGCCGCAGCTTTCTCAAGCTCATGGGCGCGTCGCTGGCGCTGGCGGGCCTGACTCTTTCTGGCTGCCGCCGGGCCCCGCAGGAGAAGCTTGCCCCCTATTCCAGCAATCCCAAGGATCGCATCCCCGGCATTCCCGAGCAGTATGCTACCGTGATGGAACTCGACGGGATCGGCCATGGCTTGCTCGTCACGAGTTTTGATGGCCGGCCCATCAAGATCGAAGGCAACCCCACGCACCCATTCTCCCGAACCTCCGAGACGCTTGGGGCGGCCGATGCATTCGCCCAAGCCAGTGTACTGGAACTGTATGACCCGGATCGAAGCCGATCGGTGGTCCGACGCGTGGGAACCGATCGCCGTCTTAGCACCTGGGACCAATTCCAGGAATTCGCTGATTCGCATTTCGAGCACCTTCGCAATAGCAAGGGCGCCGGGTTCGCCGTGCTGTGCGAAGCGACCAGCAGCCCCAGTGTGCTGGCGATGAAACAGCGCCTACTCGAGACCTACTCCCAGTGCCACTGGTACGAATACGAGCCTCTGACGCGAGATAATGAACTGGCGGGTCTGTCGCTGGTTACCGGCAGGCCGATGCGCACCCGCCTGCATCTGGAGAAAGCTTCCACCGTGGTTCTCTTCGACGCCGACCTGCTCGGCTCGCACCCGGCCCATGTACGCTACGCCGCCGACTGGGCAACCCAGCGCCGTTCGGCCGACCAGGGTTCCATGAGCCGCGTGTATCTCGCCGAATCGTGCTACAGCACCACCGGTGCCGTTGCCGATGTTCGGCTCCCGGTGCGCCCGTCACGCATGGAGCAACTGATTCTCGTGTTGGCTACAAAGCTTGCGGTGAACGGAGCACAATCGCATGGGGATCTCTCGCCCGAGGAGATGAAGTTCATCGAATCCGCCGTTGCCGATCTGAAGAGCCACCCAGGCAGTGCGCTGGTTGCGGCGGGCTCTTATTTGCCGCCCCAACTGCATGCTTGGGTCCACGCGATCAACACCGCCATCGGCGCCATTGGCCATACCGTCACGCTCGTTGAGGATCCCGCCGGCAACCGACCGATGCATGCCCAAGCCATCGCCGAGTTGACCCGGCAACTGCAGGCCGGCCAGGTCAAAACCCTGCTCATCCTGGGCGGCAACCCCGTCTACGATGCCCCGGTCGATCTGGAATTCCCCAAGGCGCTGGCCAATGTCCCGGTGAGCATCCACCTCAGCCTCTACGATAACGAAACCTCTCTGCAATGCACTTGGCACTTGCCACGGGCCCACCACTTGGAGACTTGGGGCGATGCCCGCGCTTGGGATGGCACCCTCAGTGTCGCTCAGCCCCTGATCGAGCCGATCTATGGCGGCAAATCGATCATCGAAGTGCTGGCCATCCTTGCCAATGACCCGATCCTCGACGGCGAGCAGATCGTTCGCCGGACGATGGCCCAATGGCTTCCCAAGGACGATTTCGAGAAAGCGTATCGCCGCGTGTTGCACGATGGCGTGCTCGTTGTTGGAAATGAGAATACGCCCGTAAAGCCCACGGATATCAATCCACCGGCGTTTACGCTTGCGAACAATGCCTCGGCGGGTCTTGAGCTTCGCTTCCTCCCCAGTCGCAGCACGTACGACGGTCGCTTTGCCAACAGTGGTTGGCTGCAGGAACTGCCCGATCCGATCACCAAGCTCACCTGGGACAACGCCGCCATAATCTCCAAGAAAGATGCCGATCACCTGGGCATCACCACCGGCGATGTCCTCAGGATCACCGTGGGGGCCCGCAGCATCGAAATCGTCGCCTATGTGCTGCCCGGCCAGCCCGTGGGGGTGATCGGTCTGTCTTTGGGGTATGGCCGGCGCGCGGCGGGCAATGTAGGAAATGGGGTCGGAGTGGATACGTACGCTCTGCGCACAACCGACGCCCTTTACCTGGCAGCAGGCGCTCAAGTCCAGCCCACGGGCCGGCGATATACGCTGGCCATGACGCAGGACCACCACATCATCGATCGCATCGGCCAGGAGGGGCGCGATGCTCGCATTGGATCGAAAGGGCAGAGTGGTCCCCTCATTCACGAAGCACAATTGGCCGACTACAAGGCCGATGAGCACCTGTTCCATCGCAACGAGCACGGCGGCCTGAGCCTCAAGCTCTTCGAGCCGCCACACAAATTCAATGATCCCCACGCCTGGGGCATGGCCGTCGATATGAACAGTTGCATCGGCTGCAACGCCTGCGTCGTCGCCTGCCAGGCCGAGAACAACATCCCCGTGGTTGGCAAGGAACAGGTCATAAAGAACCGCGAAATGCACTGGATCCGCATCGATCGCTATTTCAAAGGCGCCGCCGACGATCCCAATCCCGAAGTGGTGTATCAGCCGGTCATGTGCCAGCATTGCGAAAATGCACCGTGCGAGCAGGTCTGCCCCGTCGGGGCCACCATGCACGACACTGAAGGCCTCAATGCCATGGTCTACAACCGCTGCATTGGCACGCGGTATTGCTCGAACAACTGTCCTTACAAGGTTCGCCGCTTCAATTACCTCGACTTC
>JBLNDH010000199.1:0-11419 GCA_050261455.1 Bacillota bacterium | reverse complement strand
GGCGGCTGGACCACCGTCAACTACCGAACGGCCTGGGCATATTCGTCTCTTTGCTCGTTGCCGTGGTCGTGACGGGCGTTCTGGCGGTGATCGTCAAGCGTCTTTTGGGCAGAGTCCGTCCGGGACGCGAAAACGCCGGGCGATTTCTCGGCCCCGATTGGCACCATGCCAGCTATCGTGAGAGTTTCCCCTCCTCCCATACCGCCAGTGCCGTGGCCACGACCGTAGTCCTCGCGCATTTCTACCCGTCGGCGGCGGCGATCTTCTGGGTCCTGGCGATCATCTGTGCCGCGCTACGCTATCTGATGGACGCGCATTGGCCCAGCGACGTGATGGCAGGGTTTATCCTGGGGTATGCTGTGGCGGTGGCAACGCTGCAAGTAATGGGGGCCTGAGCACGGTCGTGCAATACGATTTGTCCACCATCGCCGATCACCTGGCCGAGGCGCTTCAGTCGGCCGAGAATGCGCTGCGTCTGGATCAGGCGGTGTATGGCCTGGATTCAAAGGACGAAGTTTCCCTGCACGAACTCTTGGCGACGCATCTGGCTCTTCATCACGAAGTGAGCCGTGAGGTGTATTACCCTTCGTCGGCCGGGGCCAAGCGATCTCATCGCTTGCGATGCGACTTGGTGCTTTCGCCCAAAGGCTCACCACTCAAGCGAGATACCGCTCCGCCGACGCTGTTCGATCCGGCCAGCCAGTGTGAGCCGGGCGATGCGCTGTGGCTGGAAATCAAAGTCGCCTATCAATTCCGCGAAGGGGGCGTGCGTCATACCGGCTATGGGGCTCAATGGCGGTCGGCAGTAGTGGAAGACCTGCGCAAAATGGAGCAGGATTCCCTCATTCGCGAGGCGGCGCTGGTGCTCATCGTCTTCAACGAATCGCCGGCAATCCTCGAAAAGGATCTGGACCTGTTTGAATTGGTCTTGGCTGAAAAAGAAGTCTTGGCGGGATTTCGGCAGGTCCGCAGCATCCCCATTCTCGATCGCATCGGGCATCGCTTGTGCACCGTGGCCCTCTGGCCGACCATTCAACGCTGATGCGGCCGAGTTGTCTGCCGACGCTTCCCCTCTGGACATTCTGGCACGAACGATCGCGACCTGTTTGCTCGTCGAGCCGAGCTGCCCCGGCCCGGACTCACCCACGCCGGGTTCGGAGCGAAGCGACGACCCGGATGTTCTATCTAATCCTGGCCCTCCCGCACCATCGCCAGCAGTACTCTCTCGCTCGCCCGCGGCATGGCATTTGTATTCCTGCTGATGTGATCGTGGGGGGGAGTATGGTACGTGAAAACCTATTCAGTCCTTCAGGGACGGTGAAGGCTGACCATCAGAGGAGATCGCTATGCTGATGACTCTGCTCGCCGCAACGCCGCTGCTGGCCCAGGCACTTCCGGCACTCGCCTGGTGGGCGTTGATTTTCTTCATCATCGCCATCCTCGCGTACATCCTGGGCGCCCGCGGCGTGGCCGGGATGAGCGCTGGCATCGGACGTATTCTGCTGTTCGTCTTCCTGGTGCTGGCGATTATCTTCGCGATCATCTCATTCATTGGTGGTCGCACATAGCTGTGGCCGTGCGTCAAGTTGCAGGCCGGCCGTGAGGCATCGCTCTTTCCACTTCGCGGCCGGCTTTCCTCGGATCTTTGCAGGGTTGGCCAGTATTGGCGTACAATCCTCCGACTGGTTGTATGCCGACGATGACAAAGAAGCCCAACCCCAACGAATTCATTCGCTATGAGCGATCGGCCGGAGTGCTGCTGTACCGTGACGAGGGGCACTCGTCATTGGGGCAACGCCGGTTCCTCCTGCTGGACTATGGCCGGCATTGGGATTATCCCAAAGGGCACGTGGAACACGGCGAAGATGATCGCGCCGCTGCCATCCGCGAGTTGGAGGAAGAGACCGGCATCACCGCCATCCAACTTGTGCCCGGCTTCTCCGAGGAAATCACCTACTTCTTCCGTGACGCTCGGAAGGGGAAGATCCACAAAACGGTCATGTTCTTCCTGGCGTCAACCGCCGTTGAGCACGTGACCCTTAGTGATGAGCATGTCGGGTATGTCTGGCTCTCTGCCGAGAAAGCTCTGCAGCGACTGAGATATCCCACCGCCAAGAGGGTGCTCACCTCCGCCCTGCAGTTCCTCGCCCAGCGCCCTTCCCCGCCCGCGGCCCCCGATTAACTGAGCACAACCCCATTCCCCCTCTCCACGCCGGGTTCGGAGCTATGCGACGACCCGGATCTCGTTTCTATCATGGGGTAGACTCGCATGAGAGTTTTCCGATGAATCGACTCGGCATCCCAACCAGCACCGGCCCCACTCCAAATGAATCCTCCCAATCCCGAAAGTGCTCGACTGTATCCAAGCCCAGGGATTTATCCCTGGGACCCCTCCGTGCTACCACTTTCGCTTTTGGTTGGACTCATTTACGGTTCGGTCGATGCGCCCGGCGTCGGCTTCGTCGTCGCCTCCGCAGCGATCATAGTCACGATTCCCGGCTTGTCCCCGCCCACGATGACGTGCCGGCCATCCGGATGCAATGCTGCAATCGGCTGATTCGTTATGCGCGGATTGCCTAACCCTTGAATGCGAATCGAACCGAGCTTTCGCCCGGTGGCAATGTCCCACAGGGCCACATCATCAAACGACTGCGTCAACAAACGCCGGCCGTCGCGTGAGAACTCAATCTGCTGTACGACCGCGCCCTGTGCCTCGAACTTCCAGACCAACTTGCGCGTGGCGATGTCCTCCACCCGTACGATCTTGTCCTCCCCGCCGATTCCTATGTATTCTCCACCTTTTGAAAACGCGACGCTGGTCACGCGACCATCATGCACCGCGCGGCTGTACAGCAGATTCCCGCTGCGAATGTCCCAGCAGCAAAGCACGCCGTCATGGCCTGCCGAGAACAACTGGCTGCCATCCGCTGAATAGGCCACCGCGTGGTTATGGATCGTCGCCGAAGTCGCTATGGCGCCTGGCAGATACAGATGCCCCAGTTCCTTATTGGTCTTCAGGTTCCATATCCATATGCTGCGATCGATGCCACCGGTGGCCGCCGTGTTGCCATTCGGGGCCACGGCCAGGCTCCTCATCTGGCCGGTTTGGCTGTACATGTTGCCGATGAGTGGCATTGAGGAGGGTGTCGTCGTATCGAAATGATAGACCATATTCCACGATGCAGCCACGACCGCGCGTTTGCTATCGGGGGAGAAGCATGCTGCCGCCCCCTGCGCTCCGCCGAAGGGCGAGCCCAATGCCTTGCGTGTCTGCAAATCCACCCGTTGCGGGAATGAATTTCCGTTGCCGAAAAGGGCCGATCGCCCATCGGGAGCGACCGCCACCCATTGCACCTTCCCCAGTCCCTCAAATGGCTGCACCACCCCGATCGGCCCATCCTTCAGAACGCTTCTCCCCTCGTCCGCCGGAATCGCCAGCGGCGGCTGGCTCAGGGCCCAAGCGTCCTCCCGGAATCGATCGTACAGCTTCGATCGCTGCTTGGTCATCAGCAATGCCGCCGGCCCGAGGAACAGAACCCCGATCCCAACCCACACCAACAGCCCGCGTTTGTTTCGCATAGGCCCACCATTCCTGGCTCACAACCGATCGTGCACCCACCGCCGGACCGCACCCACGCCGGGTTCGGAGCGCAGCGACGACCCGGATCTCTCCAGTCCCCCCCTGTGCTATGCCGCCGCGTTCTTCGCTAACTCGCTTTTCAACTGCGTCGATCGCTGGACCAGTTCCGCCATCTTCGCCCGGGCGCTGCGGATCGGCTCCAGCAGTTCGTTGTTCCACTCCACCACCTGCCCGGCCAGGCTCAGCGTTGGATCCAGGCTCGCGCCGCTCTTCCATCGCCCCAGCCATCGATCCACCCGCCGCTGCGTGTCCCACTTGAGAATCAACCACAGCACGACGAAGTAGATCACCAAAAAGCCCACGTTTTTCAGCAGGTAGCTGACGCCAAGCACCTGGACAGCCAATAGCGCCATATGCCCCACGCCATTCATCCACGCTTCCAGGATCGGCTGGGCGAAGGGGAACCAGACCACCGCGCCGACCGTCAAGAGAATCCGGAACATCGCGCCCAGCATGCCGCGCGACGACAGCCACGAGCGGATCACCGCCCGCTGGCGCTCGATCGTGCTTGCCAGCCGCCGGCGCAAGTCCATCTCCGCCACACCCGCCGCGATCGGTTCCCACAGTTTCCGCTGGCCATAGAGCTTGCTCACCACCGGCGACGACTGCTGCAAATAGGCAAACGTCGATTGCACCAGTCCCGCGACCGATTGCCCCGCTGCGGCATCGAGCTCCTGACCCGCCGTTCGCGCCGCCCACAATTCCTGCAGGTGCACCTGGACCAGTTCCTCCGACCCGGCCAGCCCGCGCTGCTGCTGCACCGGCAATCGTAATCGCACCATCGACAACAGCGGCCCCAGCAGCACATGCAGCACATTCACGATCGGCCAGCGATTCACCCGTTGCTGCATTACCTCATCGCCCAGTGCCAATCGATACGCCGGATCATCCAGAAGCGCCGGAATCGCCGTGTCGATCAGTGGCACCCCCACTCGCGCCGCCAACTCTTCCTCGGCTGCGCTCTGTAATCGATCCAACCCTGCCAACCGTTGTTCCAGCCCCAATTGTTCCACCCACTGCGCCAGCGATATGCCTTGCTGACGCTCCGCCCGTTGCCGCGACAGACCCACCACCTCTTCCGATTTTTGACTGGCCAGCAAATCCCGCAACGCCGGCAGATCATACTCCTGTGGATGCGTCGCGCTGATCAGCCACACACGCGGCCGCTCCGGTAGATTCAATTGCTCGGCGATGCGTGTCGCGTAATCCTCCACCAGCTCCTTCGCCGCCTGTTCCGCCTCGTGTTGCATCACCTGGTCGGCCTTGTTCAGACAGAAGATGAAATTCTGCGGCGCATTCCCCGCCGCCACCGTCGCCAACAGCTCCCGTGGCCGCCGGTCCGCATACTTCTCCACACTCTGCAGCCAGATCGGATAGAGCATGTGCCGCAGCATCCGCCGCGTCACCTCGATGTGATGTGCGTAATGGCTGTCGATATCCGGCAGATCGAGCAGCACCTGGCGATACAGCCGCGGGATCGTGTGCGTCACGATCCGATACTGCCCGCCGACTTCCCGATCCAGTAGCGCCCGCAGCCCCGCCACCTGCGCCTCATGTGCATACGCAATGACGATTTCCGTCCCCGGCCCATGCGAGGTCCGCGCCGTGATCTCCTGGCCTACCAGGGCATTGACCAGCGAGCTCTTGCCCACGTCCTTCCCGCCGATCAATCCCACCAGGTACATCGGCAGGTCCTTCTGCAGCGCCGCCGCATCCAGCACCGGCGAACCCTCCTCCATCAGCAGGGGCCTCTCGATCCCCATCTGCTGGCTGATGTCCTCCACCAATTGCCGGTATTCCTGAATCATACGAATTCCGCTTTCCTCACTCCGTGCCTCCGTGCCTCTCTCCATTCATCCCACCATCCCCGCCAGCTCATCCGCCATCCGCTCCAGCCGCCTCAATTCCTCCGTCCCCGGCGTCCGCTGTTCCAGCCAGACGCATACCCGCTCGATTTGTTCCCGGGCCAGCCTGGCGAACCGCTCGGCGATCTGCCGATTCGTCTGCCGCGTCCGCGACGTCACCTCGTTGCTCAATCTCTCCCCCAGCCACGTCGCCAGCGAGTACGAGCCGAGAATCAACAGGTCGATATGCCCGAAAAACGCGTGGTGCGTCGCCACGATCACCGTCAGCAGATACGGCGCCGCCTCCGACCACTTCGTCAGCTGCTTGCCCCCTGGCAGCACCCGCAGCAGCTTCATCAGAATCGCCGTGTCCCGAGGCGTGCCGTGCCATCGCTGCTCCAGCCACGCCTTCAACCCCGCCAGTTCCTCCTCGGCGATCTTGCCGGCATCGCTCGGAGAGATCTTGGTCTGCTGATACGCATCGCCCTGGTTGCTCGCCCATTCCTGCCCCGCCGGACTCGTCATCAGCAGATCGTCAATCCGGCTCTGCAGCACGATGAACTGATCGGCCAGGAGCTTGGGGAAATCCGGCAAGGCCCGCGTTCCATTGGCGGGCTGACCGGGCCCTGTCGTGCTGATCGGGTTCCCTCGCAGCACATCCCACGCCGTCCGCGGCAATCGCGCCAAGAGCCCCGGCATCTGCCGCACCCGGTCGAGAATCCGCTGTGGCCCCATCAGGTACAGCACGCTTTGCTCTTGAAGCCGCCGCTGCAATTGCTGTGTCGCCGGGCTGACATCCACCCCCACGGGCGGCGTCGCCATCGCCCGAAGTGAACTGACTAATCGTTCCACTTCCCGCCGCTGTTCATCCATCGGCGCCAGGACCTGATCCTGCAACCGGCCCAGAAGATCGCGCAGCCGATTCCCCATTCCCTGCTGCTGCTCCTCGAACCCTCCTTGTGGCAAATCCATCAGCGCCCGCCGCAGACTCCCCAGGTTGGCATCTTCCCCCGGCTCGTATGCCGCATCATCCCGCGGAATCGCAAAGACTTTCGCGTCCGCCCATTCCCGCGTCTCCAACTGCTCGCGGTAATCCTCGAGAACCGCCGCCTCCTCGCACTTGTTCATCACGAACAGCCCCGGCACCCCATACCGCCGGGCCAGTCGGTAGTACGGCAGCAGCTCCGTCATCTGGTACTTCTCCGGCGTCACCACAAAAACCACCGCTTCCGCCCAGCGAAATACCCGATCCGCCTCCGCATGATGCAGCGGTTGATCCCCATCCAGATCGGCGGTATCGACCAGGGTGATCGTCTCCACGATTGGACGATCAAGCTCAACAACAATCAGCTTCCCCGCCTGCCCACGCACGGGCATGCTCGAACTCCCCGCCGCCTCCCGCGGCAAGCCGAGCCAACCCTCGGGCACCTTCTTCGATTGTCGCGTAATCGCAATCGCCCCGCTCGTGAACGTTCGCCGCACCGATGCCGCCGAGACATTCGCCTCCAGCAGCCGGTTCACCAGCGTACTCTTTCCCGTACCCGTGCCCCCCAGAACCCCCACCAATGGCGGATGATCCTTCTTCCGCCGCAAATGAAACAGCGTCGCCTGGCCGTCTGTTCGCCATCGCTGGACCGCCGCCCCGACCGCGCCGCCCAGGCTCACCTTGCCCAGTTCCCGGTCGATCGCCGCCAAATGCGTCCAGAGCATGTCACTTTGCTCGTCCATGCAGCTCACAGATTAGGCCCCCAACCCCGAAAGTGCAAAGGGCCTGAGCTGTACACCGCTTACCCGCAAAAGACATTGCCCACGAATCTCCACGAATGCTCACGAATGGCAGTGAATACTGCGCATGTCCCGCTACGCAACCCGTCCGTGATTTGGATCTATTCGTGATGATTCGTGGAGATTCGTGGGCAATCCGTCCGTTTTCTTAGCACCACCAGCAGCGTCGCTCCCGTCTGCGGAAACCGCCGTTTCAGCATCGCCGCATACCCCCTGGCCAGCGCGTTTCGCTCGCTGCCTTGGTCTCCCAAATGGTTGTACGTCTCCAGCAGCTCGATCTCGAACCCCGGCAGATGCTGCTTCAGGATCTCCTGCACATCGATTCCCCGTTCGCGATGCGTTCCGCCGGCGGTGGGGGAGTGGTAGTCCACAATCTCCGTCAATTGATCCACCGTCAGGGGCCGCTCGATTCGCCCTTCGCTCAAGAGTTGGCGGTTCACCTCATCGACCGTCCGTCGATGCGATGAAACGTCTTTACTGAACCGCCGCAAGAGGCCCCTGGCCAGATCGATCAATCCCAGCCGCCGCAGCATCGCTCCCGCCGTCTGCCGCGGATTGAAAAGCATCCCGCTCACCCGGCAGTTGGCCCACAAAAACGGATGCTGGTAAAAGCACCGGTTCGGCTCATGCGCAATCGCCAACCGTCCCCCCGCCTTGATCACCCGATCGATCTCGCCCAAAAAACTCCCGAAATCCGGCACATGATGCAACACCGAATTCATCGTCACGATATCGCACGTGCCCTCCTCCAGCGGAATCCGCACCCCATCGAGTTTGCGATACTCGCACGGGCAGGCAAACCCCTTTGCCCCAATGTTCTGCCGGCACACCTCCAGCATCTTGGCCGACAGATCCGCGCAGATCAGCTTATCCCCGCTCCTGAGATATCCTCCCAACTGCAACCCCACGAACCCCGTGCCGCACCCGATATCCAGAACCTGCATCGGCTCCGGGTGCCCCGCGAGGAATCGCTCTCCCAGCCGCCGCCACCGCGCCGCCTCGTGCTCAAAGATCTCCGGGTGCCGATTCTGATACTCCGCCTCCTCCACATCGTGGTAAATCTCATTCACCCGGAGCACCAGTTCTTTCGGATACGTCATACCGCCGCATATTAAAGTAAATCTCCCGCGATAAGAAGCGATCCCGTTCCTCCGCCGCTTCGTCATTAGTGAAGATTAGTGGAGATTCGTGGGCAATCCGTCCTGATTCTCGGGAGATTATCGGCCCTTCCGCACTCTTGGATACGACCCCAACCTCTGGTACCGTTGAGGTGTGCTGGGCATCGTTCCTCAGTCCGGTAATCGGTCCCTTCTGATGCTGCTTCTGGCAGCTGCGCTGGCCGTGCGCCTGGCTTGGGGATTCCTCCTGCCCGCCGATGCCGAAAGCATCAGCCGCCTGCCCGATCAGAGTGGCTATCTCGAAATCTCCCACAACATTCTCGCCGGCCGTGGCTTGGTCTGGTTCGACCCCCGCTTTGGCGAGGATACCTACGCCGTCCGCACCCCGCTGTATCCCCTGTTCCTGGCCGCTTGTGGCGGCAGCATTCGTGTCATCCGCGTCGCCCAGGCCGTCATCGACACCTCCACGGTCCTCGCCGTCTTCCTGCTCGCTCACCGCTGGCTGACTCTTGGCCCCAGCCTTTTCGCCGCTGCCCTGATCGCCTTCAACCCCTTCCTCATCTACTTCTCCGCGTTACTCCTCACCGAAACCCTCTTCACCGCCATGCTCCTCTGGGCCATGGTCCTGCTGACCTCGCCAAGCGGTAATGCTCGTAAGATCTCCACGCCGGGGGCGGAGCACAGCGACGCCCCGGATTCTCCCAACCATCCCAAGCCTTCCTTCGGCATTCTCTGGGGCGGCCTCCTCTTGGCCATTTCTGTGCTCGTTCGTCCGTCGGGCATTGCCCTCCCCGTGCTGCTGGGCCTCGCTGCCGCCATCGCCAGCCCGTCTGCCCCTATTCTTCCCTCCAAGCGCTGGCCGTTTCCGATCGGCAGCACTCTCCTCCTGCTGACCTTGTTCGTTTTGCTCCCCTGGGCCCTTCGCAACCGTGCAACGCTGGGACAATGGGTCTGGACCACCACCAACGGCGGCTTCGTCGCGTACGATGGTTTTCACGACCAGGCCACCGGTGCCAGTGACCAGAGCTTCCTGTCATCTCTGGAATGGCGTTCACGCCTCAAATCGCTCACCGAAGTGCAGCGAAACGAAGTTCTTGGCTCGGCCGCCCGCCAGTGGGCCATCCAAACCCTTCAGGCTCATCCTCTTCGCCTGCTGACCCTCACCGCCTCCAAAATCGCCCGCACCTGGAGCCCTGTTCCCTTGAGTCAGGAGTATGGCTCCCGCCGAGCTTATCAATGGGCCGCTTTGCTTTATTCGATCCCCTTTGATCTGCTCGTCGTACTGGGTTTATTGATTGGCGCACTGCCCAGGCCGGTCAAGGGTCTATTGCTGCTGTCGGCCCTTTATTTTACGCTCATTCACGCGCTGTCTGTTGGTTCCTTACGCTATCGCGTGCCGGTGGAGCCGATTCTGGCGGTTCTGGCCGCCGCGGGAGCTATGGTGGTTCTTGCAGCCATTCATCGACCGACCTGGCGCCGTAATACCCCGCAGCCGCGCAACAATGTCGTTCAAGGATAGATACTAGCGCAAATGCCGCAGGCCCATGCCAACTTCGACCGCCGTCCCGACCCGGCTCCCCGCCCGCCCAGGCACCGAGGCCTGCGCCACCCGTTTTTCATGGCTCTCCTGCTGTTTCTGTTGGTGAGCATCATCTGCGCCTATTGGGTCGTCACCGACTCAAGCCGCGTCCGCTCGATGGCCGAAAGCTATCTGTCCAAGATCATCGGCGGCCGGGTCCAGGTCGGCAAAGCCAGCATTTCCCTCTTCGAAGGCCTTCGCCTCGAAGACATCAAGATCTCCGTTGATGATTTCAACCAAGACGGTTCCCACATCTTCACCGCCCGGACTTTCCTGGTTCGTACGAGTCTGCGGGCCCTGCTTAGCGGCCGCCTCGAGGCCACCCAGATCATGGCCCTCAACCCACGCGTGCAACTCTGCGAAGACCTCGATGCCGCACCTGCCAAACGCTGGAACTATCAACGCCTGATCCGCCGAATCGACACCGCAAAATCGCCTTCCCCGGATCACTCGCTCGTATTGCCCGAGATTCTCCTTCGCGCCGGTCGGATCGAATACAGCCGCATCTCCCGCGGCATCCCCCAGAAACTCGGGGCCATGGCCATCGACGACCAGTTGACCCCCGAATCCCATCAGGATCGGGCTTCGACCGCCAACCGCTACCTCTTCGAACTCGACAGCCGCGCGCCCGGTCAATCCCTTGGGCCGCACCTGTCCGGCCTGCTGGATATGGATGGCCCCACCGTCAGCGCCAGCCTCCAGAATTTCGAATTCAACGACGCCATCCGCGCCATGCTTCCCGCCCAGGTCCAGGCCTGGTGGGAATCCCACCAACTCGCCGGCCGCATCCGCGTTCCCAAGTTCGAGTACAGTCGCTCGAAGGATGGCTCGCTCCAATCCTTCCACATCGAAGTGCAACTGGACGGTGTGCGACTGGCCATCCTGCCTCAGGAACTGCTGGATTCTCAGGAGTATCAGGAAATCTCCCGTTGCCGCCCCGGCATCCGCGTCGGTGACTTGCCCGACATCGGCCTGGTCACCCGCACCGAGCTCATAGAGAAGACCCTCCAACCCCAGCCCATCACCCTGACCGGGGTCTCCGGCCGCCTCATCTTCACCCCCCAACAGATTCGCCTGGCCGGCATCCGGGGCAAAGTCGAAGCCAACCCCATCTCCATCGAAGGCGCTATCCAAGGCTACAAACCCGACGTCCCCATCGCCCTGCGCCTGGTCTCCAACAGCTTCACCATCCCGCGCCTGCCCCGTTTCATCAATTCCCTCCCCTTCGAGGTCCGCAAGATCTACTCCGACTTCAAGCCCTATGGCCACATTGGCCTCTACTTCGAATTCAACCGTCCCCAGGCCAATGGCAAGCTCCAGGTCGCTGGCGAGGTCAAAGTCTACGACGCCGGCTTCTGCTTCAACGAATTCCCCTATCCCCTTCGCCGCGTCAGCGGCACGGTGACGCTCGCCCCCGATCCCGAGACCGGCAGGGAACGCATCGACCTGGTGA
>JBLNDH010000198.1:0-4162 GCA_050261455.1 Bacillota bacterium | reverse complement strand
TCGTAGTACCGTTTGCCTCATCGTAAGCCACGACGTTCTGCGTCGCGCTGATCGGGTCGGTCACTCCCGCGGCCGTCGCCAGGAGCTGCAGTTCAGTCTGGGCTGCTTCCGGAAGGGTTGAGAACTGGACCTTCGTAACGCTCGGCAGGCTGGTCAGCTCACCGGCGGAATTCACCGTAACAGTCGTCTGGATCCCCTTGGCCTTGTACGTTGCCGAATAGAGCGTAACACCGTTTTCTGTCCGGATATCAACCAGGTAGCTCGACGCCAGCTCTGTCGCCCCGGCCGGGGCGTTGCTCTTCAGGCCACCCTTAATGGCATCCGACAACGTGCTCAGGGGGAGCTTTACGTTGCCGACGGGATTGCCGCTGGAATCGACACTGATCACCAGGCTGCTCTGCCGACGCCGAGCACTGGTCGAACTGCTCACCAGCTTCACGGTGTAAGTCGCCGAGCCATCCGCAGCCATGCTGACATTGACGGTGGCGGTCGATGTGGGAACCGCGAGGTTCAGGGCCGTGGCGATGGCGGTAATCTCATCCGTCACAGCCGTGTTCGCTACCTCACCGAACGTCGTACTGCTTTGGGTAGGCGCGGTAACAGGGTTGCCGTTCTGGTCAACGGTGAGCTTCGTGATCGTCCCATTCTCGGAGAACTTGATGGTGTAGGTTTCGATTCCGTCGGAGTTGCCCAAGTACACCGCTTGGGTATCGGCTGGCTCCGTCAGCTTGTTGTCTGCAGCCAGGGTATCAAGCCCGGTTTGCACGTCGGTAGGAGCTTGGCTGAATTCGATGGTAGTGGCGGCCGTTGCGCCCGGCCAGCCACATCCACCGCCGAGTCCGCCATGACCCAGGCCATGCCCTGCCGACATCAGCCGCCGGTCTTCCAGACCTTCAAGGGAAAACGCAGCCATCGGCTGTTGCGAGAACAGAGACGTTGCACTCGACTGAGCGAGTTTCCCATTGAACATAACTACTGCCTCCATTGATGGACTACCATGACCTTTCCTGGAGACTAGATGGCCACGCAGGCCAGGAAAGGGGACAGTTCCAATGAGGGAGGCATGCGGCTTTTGGATTCGCCCCCCCCACCGCTTCACCGTTTGATCCTGGCACTTCCCCCAGCGGCGAGGTGTTGCAGTTCATCGAGGGTAATCTGGCTGGTATCGCCACGAGTGGTCATCAGCAGGGCGCCGTGGGCCACGCCAAGATTGACACAGTCCTGAGGTGATCTCCCGGTCAGAAACCCATACGCAAACCCGGAAGCGAAACCATCGCCGCCACCAACGCGGTCTTCGATCTCCAGGGCAGGGAAGGAGAGGCCATCGTAGAAGGCGCCTTCGTGCCAGAGGATGGCGGACCAATCATTGACGGTGGCGGTTTTGACGGCGCGGAGGGTGGTGCCGACGACTTTGATGTTGGGGAAATCCTTGACGATGCGGCTGACCATCTTTTTGAAGGCGGAGGTGTCGAGCTGGCCCTTCTCGACGTTGACGCCTTCAACTTCATAGCCGAGGACCTTTTGGAAGTCTTCTTCATTGCCGATGAGGGCATCGATGTACGGCAGGAGGGGTCGGGTGGTTTTGATGGCTTCTTCGCTCTTCCAGAGTTTGGAGCGGAAGTTCAGGTCATAGGAGACGAGGGTGCCGGCGTCGTGGGCGGCTTTGATGGCTTCGGCAACAACCTGGCGGGTGGATTCGGAAAGGGCGGAGAAGATGCCGCCGGTATGGAACCAACGCACGCCTTGTTCTTTAAAGAGTTTAGGCCAATTGATTTCGCCGGGTTTGAGGCCGGCGGTGGCGCTGTGGCCTCGGTCGTAGAGGGTGGCGCTGCCGCGTTGGGCGACCCCGACTTCGGTGAAGTTCAGACCGATGCGATCCTTGTTGCCGACGCCATCGTATTTGCGAACAAGGGCGTGGCTGATGTCCATGCCGACGCTGCGGGCATGGTTCATGATGATGCGGCCCATGGGAGAGTCGTTGAGCCCCCCTACCCAACTGGTGCGTAAACCCAGACGGGCCAGAGCATAGGAGACGTTGTACTCGCCGCCGCCGACCCAGACTTCCAGGTGGGGTGCAAACTCGATGCGGCCATGGCCTGGAGGAGAGAGGCGGATCATGCACTCGCCCAGGGAGACCAGGTCGTACTTGCATTCTGTTGCGTTGCGGATGTGCATAGGAGGTCGTCTCCAGAAAAGGTGCAATCAGCTTATTGACCGGGTCGGAAAGGTCCAGTCTGGATGGGGGCACTGGCATCGTGGCAATCCACTGGGGACCTGCGATGGAGCCACGGGGGATACACCGGGAACCACCGGGGGCACACCGGGGGCACACGGGGAGCCAGGGGGGCGTAGGGCGTAAGGGGTTGCTGGTTGGGGAGAGCGACGAAGCGACGAAGGGGAGAGGATGACGGGGTGAGCGCGCAGGGAGGGTGGGGGTGAGGGTGGGGAGAGACAGGGATAGGACGATCCAAATGCGCATAGTACCGCCTCTCTATACCCGGGGGTGTTGCGCGGAAAAGGGGGGTTGGGGCGCAACGGATTTTGAGCGGGGTGGGGTTTCCCTTAGGAAAACGAGGAAAAGGTTTTTGGATTTTCGACGAAAGCGCAACGCAAGGGGCGAGTGGGCGGGGTTGGAGCCGCGAAACCGCAAGCGTGATTCCGGGTCGGACAGCGAAGGGAGGATCACCACGCTTAATTGACAATTGGGGGACCCAGGGAGGAATCCCTGGGCTTGGGTGGTGCCGGGTCGTGTCGGGAGAGGAGGATGGATTCAGCCGACTACGACGCCGGCGTAGCCTACGGCGTTTGTGGGGGGTTGGGGATGCACGGTTGCCAGGGTTTCATAGCTGTTGGTGTGGCAGAGGACTTCGGCGGTTGTGGCGCCGGCCTCGCGGCAGGCGCCCAGGAGTGCGGCGATGGCACCGGCGCCGCAGGCATTGTAGTGTTGGTGCACTTCCGGCACGATTCGGTCGGCCGCCAAGTTGGTGATGAGGTTGAGCAGTTGCCGATCGTTGTCCTTTTCCCAGAGCATCGCCATCGGCCCAACGCCGGCGGGCATGAACTCATAGTTGGGGCCGTAGTGGGTCAGATCGCTGCTGGCGATGTAGGCTGCGTGCAGGCCCAGGGCGGCGATGGCTTGGGCGGTTGCTTGTCCGATCAGATGGGCCGAGGCGACCAGGGGAACCTCGATCGGCAGTATCGGCTTGCCTGCAAACGCCCGTTGAACGAAGGGGACGTTCACCTCAATGGCATGTTCCCGCACATGCAGGCGATCATCGACCACAAAGTAGTTTGCTTGCTTGGCCAGTTCCGTTCGCACCGTCTGACTGACTTCCGATTCTCCGCCAGGGAGGTGCCAGTTGCGGTGCGAATCCAAGGCTGCCTGTTGCAGGAAAACCGGAGTGTGAATGGCGCCGAAGATGACGACCAGATCCACGGGGCCTTGCGCGGCCAGGGTTGCGATTGCCTGGCCGGCCACGGCACCGCTGCAGATCCACCCGGCATGGGGCACCACGGCACCGATCCAGGGTTTGGGAGTCGTGGCCTTGGGTTTCAGGTAGGAATCCACCAGCGTCCGGCACTGCTGGGCATCGGCCGGGTAGAACCGGCCGGCGACTACGGGATATCGCGTGGTGGGATCGTTGGGGGCGTGCATGGGTTGTACTATAATCTTTTGCCGAGGTGGGTGAAATGCGGGTCGTTGCGGGGAGTGCGAATTCGGTGTGAAGAAGTGGTTGGTTGGTCAGGAAAACGCCGGCTGGGGATGGGGCGGAGCGATCGGTGGGCGTGGGGGAAGGAGAAGAAGGTACGGAGGCACGAAGGCACGAAGGGAGGGATAAGGGGAGGAAGGAATCGGGTACGGATGACGGCGGTTGGGGGATTGGCGGAAGGATGCAATTGGATCCGCGAAACCGCAAGCGTATTGGGAGGCGAGGTGGCGAAGGAGGCGGGCAGCGCTTAATTGACAATTGCAAATTGACAATTATCAATTGTCAATTGAGGGGGACCCCAGGGAACGAGTTCTCTGGGCGTTAGGAGGGGTTTGGAGGACCTTGAGTTCCCCACGGCGGCGCCGTGGGCATTAGGAGAGGGAACAGTCTCGCGGCAGGTTCGGTTGGGGGGCATCTGTTGCTCCGAACCCTCACCCCAACCCTCTCCCGGA
>JBLNDH010000197.1:0-6187 GCA_050261455.1 Bacillota bacterium | reverse complement strand
CTCGACTGCATCCAAGCCCAGGGATTTATCCCTGGGACCCTCTGTGTTAGCACTTTCGCTTTTGCTTGGACTTATTTAGAGAATCCTGCGCAAAGCCCACGCCCCAGCCGTGGGCTTTGTTGCGTTTGCGTGCATGTTGCCCTTCCTCCCGGTACCATCCCGCCTGGCGAAAGGAGCATCCATGTCCAAATGCGGGATCGTGTTGATGGTGCTTTCTCTGCTGACCCACGGCGCCCTGGCTGCGACCGACGGCGATTTCTACGTCGCCCCCAACGGCAACGACCAATGGTCCGGCAAGCTCGCCGCCCCGAACAACAACAAAACCGATGGCCCCTTCGCCACCATCCCCCAGGCGCAAAAAGCCGCCCGTGCCCTCTGGGCCGAAAAACCCCACCGCAGCCAGCCCGTAACCATCCTTCTCCGTGCCGGCACCTACTCCATTGCCCAGCCCCTCGTCTTCACCCCCGCCGATTGCAATACCACCTACGCCGCCTATGCTGAAGAGCAGCCCCTGATCACCGGCGGCGTCGTCCTGACCGGCTTCAAGAACGAAAACGGCCGCTGGATCCTCCACCTTCCCGAAGTCCAGCAGGGCCAGTGGAACTTCACCCAGCTCTGGGTCAACGGTCAGCGCCGCTATCGCCCACGGCTCCCCAAGACCGGTTACTACACTGTTGCCGACAAGCTCGAACCCACCGAGAAGAATCAGGGCAAAGGCTTCGATCGCTTCAAATACGGCAACACCGATATCCGCGCCGACTGGGCCAACCTCGCCGACGTTGAAATCCTCGCCTTCCAGATCTGGACCATGGCCCGCATGCGCATCGACTCCATCGATGAGCCCAACAAGACCGTCACCTTCACCGGCCGAACCCGTTCCCTCCAATGGTACTCCGCCATGGACAAGGGCAAACGCTTCCTCGTCGAAAACGTCAAGGAAGCCCTCTCCGAGCCCGGCGAGTGGTACCTCGATCGCAAAACTGGCACCCTCACCTACATCCCCATGTCCGGCGAGTCGCTGGCAACCGCCCAAATCATTGCCCCCTATGCCGAATTCCTCGTGCAGATCCAAGGCGACCTCCCCCAGCAGAAATATGTCTCCAATCTCGTCTTCCGTGGCCTGACCTTCGCCCACAGCAACTGGGTTACCCCTCCCGAAGGCAACAACTTCTCCCAGGCCGAGGTGAACCTCCCCGGCGCCATCACCGCCACCGGCGCCCACAACTGTGCCTTTGAAAAGTGCAAAATCACCGGCATCGGCACCTATGCCCTGGAACTGGGCGCCGCCTGCCGCGACAACCGCATCGATTCCTGCGAAATGACTGACTTGGCCGGCGGCGGCATCAAGATCGGCCTCATGCGCTCGGAAACCCCCGAGGATCAGGCCTGCGCCCACAACCTCGTCCGCGACTGCCTCCTCGCCCACGGCGGCCGCATGCACCCTGCCGCCCATGGCATCTGGATCGGTCACTCCGCCTACAACACCATCGAACACAACGATATTTACGACTTCTACTACACCGGCATCTCCGTCGGCTGGTCCTGGGGCTACAGCCCTTCCTGTGGCTCGCACCACAACACCCTGGCCTACAACCACATCTACAACCTTGGCCAAGGCGTTCTCTCCGACATGGGTGGCATCTATACGCTGGGCCTTGCGGAGGGCACCGTCCTCCATCACAACCTCATCCACCACGTCCATGCCTTCGATTACGGCGGCTGGGGGATCTACTTTGACGAAGGCACCACCCATCAGACCGCCGAGAACAACGTCGTCTACCGCACCAAGACCGGCGGCTTCCATCAGCACTACGGCAAAGAGAACATCGTCCGCAACAACATCTTCGCCTTTGCCATCAAGGATCAGATTCAGCGTACCCGCAACGAACCGCACCTCTCGTTCACCTTCGAACACAACATCGTCTACTGGAATGCTGGCCCACTGCTTGGCCTCAACTGGAAGGAAGACAACTACAAGCTCGACTCCAATCTCTACTGGCGCAACGACCGCCAGCCCATCGACTTCGCCGGCATGACCTTCCAAAAGTGGCAGGAAAAGGGCCAGGACAAGAACTCCCTCATCGCCGATCCCCTCTTTGTCGATCCCGAAAATGGCAACTTTGCCTTCAAGCCCGGATCGCCCGCCGCACAGATCGGCTTCAAACCCATTGATTTGTCCACAGTCGGCCCCCGCAATGCAAGCCAATCCCCCGCCGCCAAAGTCCCCCCGGCCTTTCCTCTGGTACTTCCCAAGGAGCTGTCTCAGAATCCCTGAAGCCCACGGCGCCGCCGTGGGGAATTGTGAAGAATTCAAGGTTCTCTAAACCGCTTCTTACAGCAATTCCCGATTCTGTGTCCTCCTCTGCTCTTCCCCCCTCTTTCCCCCTCGCCCGGTACTCCGGGCAAGGGTTGGGGTGAGGGTTCAGAGCCAGCTGTACACTTAAACGGAAACTGCTTTAGCGCCCGGACCCCGACCCGCTCCGAGTTACCAGCGATCTCCGCCTGCCAGTCGAGCTGGGCCGCCCCCAGCCCGAGCTGCCAAGCGGACAGCCACATCCTTTGCTCCACCGCCGCGACACCCTTGCCGTTCATCATGTCGCGTCCGCATGCTCTCGCAGCCCATGCTTCGTCTCAACCAGCCGCTCTGAAGCGGAGCCATGGGCTTTCCCATGCGAACCGGAATTGCCGGGAAGGCCCGGCACTCTGTTTGATACGCCAGCGGAAAAGCCCGCCAAAGCGGCTGTCGCATTGACGCTCGGACTCACCCTCGAGTGACTGTCGTTGATGGTATTGAGTATTGCCCATGTTCAGGGGAAACGCAGTGTCGTATGTGATGCCGACTGTTGGCTACATCGGCGTGTAAGCCGACCTCTCGGAATTCAACCTCATCCTGGCCGGCTCAGGAGCGCATTCCATCTGGCTGTGCCGCGACCCATTGAGGGGCCGAGAATCTTCACGCCCCGAGATCGTTGCCAATCTTGTGCAACGGCCCGGCTGATAAGACAACAAGGCAGGAGGGTGCCATGCAGCAAGTGGTACAGGAGTGCTCGGACTTAGCAACGGCCGAGCGCATCTGGTGGCAGCTCACCCGGGAGCATCCACCGGAGGATTGGTGGCAGATCGCGCCGGCGTTTTCAGCTTGGGCAAAGTACAGCCCGAGCGCCCGGCCGCTACCCTTGCTGGCGGCGCACGTTGGCTCGGAGGTGGTTGCGCTGCTCTCCGTACGCAGCGGCTTCCGCTCGATCTTTGGGGCGAAGTTGCATCTCTTGGAGATGGCCGGCGACGAGCATTGGAAGCCGGCCAGCCCCATCATCGGACGCGACCCCGAACGCTCCTTGGCCGCCCTCCTCGATGGCCTTCGCCACCATCGCGGATGGGACATGCTGGAACTGGGACCGATGCTGGAGGAAACGTCAACCTTGCGCCTGCTGATGGACCAGGCCCGACGCGCGGGCCTGCGGCCGCACATCTGCGCACGAGTCGAAGATCCCGTTGTGAAATTGACCGGTTCCTGGGAACAGTACTACAGCTCTCTCAGCGGCAACCTGCGTTCGCAGGTCAAACGTGGCGAAGCCAAACTCCTCCGCCACGGCACGCTGACGCTGGAAGAATACTGCGGTGGTCCTGACCTGGATGCACGCCTGGACGAGTTCTTCCGCATCGAGTCCAGTGGATGGAAAGGCCGCGCGGGTACCGCCATCCTCAACGATCCCCTGGCACGCCAGTTTTACACCCGCTTGGCCCACGAGACGGCTCCATGCGGTTGGTTGCGGTTGTACCTGTTGCGAGTCGGCGACCGTTGCATCGCTGCCGACTACTGCCTCGCCTGCCAAGGCACGGTCTACATGTTGAAGGTCGGATACGATGAAGACTGGTCTTATTGTTCGCCCGGCCAAGTGATGCGAAAACGCGTCCTGCAACACCTGTTCTCCAGCGGCCGCGACGAAATCTACGATATGTTGTCCGGCGGCGGCGAGCACCGCGCCTACAAAATACGCTGGGCCAATCACCTTCGCCCCTGTGTCATCGTGCGCCTTTTCAACCCGGGCAGCCTCCGGGGCCAGATCGCGGCCGGTGCCAGTCGCCTCCGTGGATGGCTACGGCAACGTAGGGCCGGTAAGCAACCCAAGGCGAGTAGTCCCGCCGTCGCCGAAGTGATCGCCAATACCCTCGCGACCCTCTGCGCCACCGGCCTGGCCGCCGCTGCTCTGTGACACGCATCGGGATTGGCATTGGGCGGGCGAAACTCGGGGACGGCGAGGCTCCCGCCAGGCCGAACCCCACCGGATGATCCCGGCTCGCTTGCGAGGAGTAATAGATCATGAGCAACACCCCAATCACTGCCGTGCTCTGCGGCGACCTGAACCTGATCCGCTGTCTGGCCGGCAAAGGCATCACCACCATCCTCACCAGTTCCGAGCCCGACGCCCTGACGTTCCAATCCCGGCACTGCCACCGCCGCGTCCTCATTGCCGATCCTCGAACTCAGCCCGAGCATGCCCTTCAGGATCTGCTGACTCTGGGCCGCACCCTGCCCCACAAGCCCGCCCTGCTCTATGACAACGAACCGATGATGCTGCTGGTTTCCCGAAATCGTGGCCTGCTCCAGGACCACTATCGCTTCCTGTTGCCCGATCCGGAATCCGTCGAGGACATGGCCAACAAGGTCCGGTTCACCCATCTGGCCGAGCGTCTGGATCTCCCGGTGCCCCGGACACTCCTCTCGCGACAGGTTCAATCTGCCCAGGCCGCCGCTGCCCTCCTCTCATTGCCTTGTATCTTCAAGCCCGTCTCGCACGTCGGCTGGTACGAAGCCGATATCGTCCGTCAAGCCGGCGGTAAGCCGTTCAAAGCGCTGCTCGCCTCGACTCCTGAGCAGTTTGCCTCCCTCTGGGAGCAAATGAACCAATACACCCCCGACTTCGTGATCCAGGAGTACATCCCTGGCCCCGACGACTGCATCTACAGCTTCCACGCCTACCTCGACCGCAATTCCATGCCCCTGGGCTACTACGTCGGCAAGAAGATTCGCACCTACCCCAAGTGCTCCGGCATCAGCACCTACCTCGAACTGGTCCACGAGCCCCGGCTCGTTCAGCTTGGCTTGGATATCCTAGCCAAGCTCAAATACGCCGGACCCGTCAAGCTCGATTTCAAAAAAGACACGACCCGCGATCGTTTCTATCTCCTGGAGATCAACTCGCGGTTCAATCTTTGGAACCATCTCGGCACCGCCTGTGGGATCAATCTGCCGTACATCGCATGCTTGGACCTTCATGGACAGGCCTGCCCGCCCCTTGCTAACTACCGCACCGGCATCCGCTGGCTTTCCTTCGGCAACGACCTGCGGGCCTTCCTGCAGGATTACCACCGCGATGGCGACCTCTCCTGGCTGCAATACCTCAAGTCCCTCCGTGGCCCCAAGGTCTACGATGTTTTCTCCTGGCGCGACCCCCGCCCCTGGGCCGTCTCAACCCTGCGCTATCTCAGAATCAAGTTGCGAAAACGTCTCCGCCTTCCACGTCGTCACTCCCCCTCGCCTGCCCTCTCCCCGACTCCGTAAGGGGAGACCTTGTATTCGCCTTCCTCTCCGCTGGCCGAAGCCCCATCGGCTGCATAAGCTGTAGCCTGTGGCCACAAAATAACTAACGGGCGAACGCTCAGGGAACTTGTTCCCTGGGTTCTCCCTGTGCATCGATGCGTTTGTCAGTTGCTCTTGGCCTGTCTTGCACGAGGATGTCGAAACAGCTCATCGCCCTTACCTGACATGCCCAGCCTTTCTTCATTCCAAACCGACGAATCCGGCTGGCTCCAGTGCGCTCTCTGCCAACGCCATGTGCCCCCCACCCTGATCACCTTGCATCATCTAACCCCCAAACAGAAAGGCGGCAAAGCCGAGCATCGCACTCCCCTCTGCAAACCCTGCCACAAGCAACTCCACGCCATCTTCTCCAACACCGAACTGGCCAATGTTTACCCGACCATCGATTCTCTCCAAGCCGCCCCCCAGCTTCAGCCGTTCCTCAAATGGATCCGCAAGCAGAAACCCAACCGCAACTTCCGCACCCACACCTCCAACACCCACCCCAATACCGGAAAGCGCCACCGCCGGCGCTACTGATGTGAAGCCTCCCCCTCTCACCCCACCCCATAATACGTCTCCACCCCCAAACCCACCCCCCGCACC
>JBLNDH010000196.1:0-4850 GCA_050261455.1 Bacillota bacterium | reverse complement strand
GCGAGGGGATCAGAGGAGAAACTCGGGAGAACCGAAAGGCCCTGGATGGGGGACGGAACGGCTGCATACACTGGTGGGGGGATCGGGTATACTTGGGGGTATGGCTCTCAACTTCGTACGCACGAACATTCGCCAGATGGCCGGGTACACTCCTGGAGAACAGCCCGGTGTGGGCGAGCGTGTTATTAAGCTGAACACGAATGAGAATCCGTTTCCGCCGAGTCCGAAGGTGATGCAGGCATTGCAGCAGATCGAGCCGGAGATGCTGCGGCGGTATCCGAATCCGACGGCGGATCCGTTCCGGTCGGCGATCGGCAAGGTGCTCGACGTGCCGATGAACATGATCCTGGCCGGCAATGGCAGCGATGATATTTTGAGCATTGCGATGCGGACGTTTCTCGGGCCGGAGGATTTGCTGGCGTATCCGGATCCGACGTACTCGCTGTATCCGGTGTTGGCGGATATGGGGCTGACGCGGCATGTGGGGGTGCCGTGGACGAAGGATTTTGACCTGCCGATCGAAGCGCTGGTGGCCACCGGCGCCCGAGGGATCTTCCTGGCCAATCCGAATGCCCCGACGGGGACGATGGTGTCGCCGGCGCGGATTAAGGAACTGCTGAAGCGATTCCCGGGGCTGGTGTTGGTGGATGAGGCGTACGTCGATTTTGCGGGCGAGAACTGTGTTTCGCTGGTGCGGGAGCATGAAAATCTGGTGATTTCCCGGACGTTGAGCAAGGCGTATTCGCTGGCGGGGTTGCGGTTCGGGTATGCCATTGCCCAGCCGCAGGTCATCGAGGAGATGATGAAGGTGAAGGACAGCTACAACTGCGACGCGATTTCGATCTGCGTGGCGGCGGCGGCCGTCCTGGACCAAGAATATGCCCGGAAAACATGGGAGCACGTGCGAGTGGAGCGGGAACGGGTGGCGAGGGAGCTGATCAGCCTGGGGTGGAGCGTGTTGCCGAGCAAGACGAATTTTGTGCTGGCGACGACGCCGGATGGGGATGGTCGTTCGGCGTACGTGAAGCTCAAGGCACAGGGGATTCTGGTTCGATACTTTGATAAGCCGGGATTGCGTGACAAGATCCGCATTTCGATCGGCACGAGCCAGGAGAACAACGCGTTGCTGGCGGGGATCAAAGCGATGGCGGCGGAGATTGCGGCGTGAGGGATAGTGGATAGTGGATAGTGAGTAGGGGGTAGTGGATAGTGACTGGTGACGGAAGATGGATTGGGTGGTTGATCATGGGTGAACAGGTGATGAATCGCACGGCGGAGATTTCGCGGCAGACGCAGGAGACGCGGATTACGCTGTCGGTGAACCTCGATGGAACGGGCAAGGCGTCGATCGAGACCGGCGTGGGGTTCTTTAATCACATGCTGGAGCTGCTGGCGCGGCATAGCCTGATCGATATCGATGTGCAGGCGGAGGGGGATCTGGATGTCGATGCGCATCACACCGTCGAAGATGTGGGGATTGTGCTGGGGCAGGCGATCGAGAAGGCCGTGGGGGATAAGAAAGGGATCTGCCGGTACGGCTGGGCGATTGTGCCGATGGATGAGACGTTGGCCCAGGTGGCGATCGACCTGTCGGGGCGGGCGGCGCTGGTGTTCAACGCGAACTTCAGCGAGGGGAAGATCGGGACGTTCGATACGGAGTTGGTGAACGAGTTTTTCCGGGCGCTGGCCGGCAATGCGAAGATGAACCTGCATATTGGGGTTCCGTACGGGCAGAATAACCACCACATTGCGGAGGCGATTTTCAAGGCGACGGCGAAGGCGCTGCGGCAGGCGGTGAGCATCGATCCGCGGAATGCGACGGCGGTGCCGAGCACGAAGGGGACGCTATAGAAGAAGGCACGTAGGCACGAAGGCACGAAGGGAGGGACAAGGGAGGAGGGGATGGAGGGAATGGTGCGGTGGCACCAAGAATCTTCGCACGCGGAGAGGAAACGAAGGGATTGGGGCATCGATTTCCCAGATTGGGGATTGGCGGAAGAACGCAATTGGATCCGCGAAACCGCAAGCGTATTGGGAGGCGGGGTGGCGAAGGAGGGGGGCAGCGCTTAATTGACAATTGAAAATTGACAATTGAAAATTGGCAATTGAAGGGAACCCAGGGATGAATCCCGGGGCTTGGAGACGTGGGGGCAGGGTGGGCGAGGGGAGACAGGTGGGTGGGGAAGAGAACCCGGGGAACAAGTTCTTTGGGCGTTAGAGGGGTTTGGAGAACCTTGAGTTCCCCACGGCAGCGCCGTGGGCTTTAGGAGCGGAAACAGTCTCTGAGCAGGTTCGGTTGGGGGGCATCTGTTGCGCCGAACCCTCACCCCAACCCTCTCCCGGAGTACCGGGCGAGGGAGGGGAGGGGAAAAGAGGGGAGGGGGACATAGAATCGGGGATTGCTGTCGTGGGGTATCACAGTTGGATTGACGGGAGAAAGGGGGGCGGAGGGTGGCTCCACTTGCGGACGAGGATTGTCCGGCGATCGAGGCGAGATGGTCTACCCAATAGGTCCAACGGCAAGCGAAAGGGGACAGAACGCGGGTTGCAGGCAACCCGATGGCAGACGAGGGGAGGAAGCACTTCCGGTATTGGGAGGGTTAATTCAGAGGTTCAGCGGCAGTAGGACCAGAGGGTGTCGGTGAAGGTCTTGGCGACGGCGTCGATGTGGTCGGTTGGGACGACGGAGGGGCGATAGGTCAAGGCGAAGTGGAAGCTCTGGCCGAGGGTTGTTGTGGCGAAGACCAGGGGCATCATGGGGCCGGTGGGGGAAACGCGGATGTAGTCCATCAGGGGCGAGGGGTGATACTCCATGGCCCAGGAGCGTTTGAGGTTGACATTGGAGATTCCGCCGGCCATGGGGATGTGCTTCTGGTAGAAGTGGGCCATTCGTTCCGGGCGGACGAATTGGCCTGCGGCGACGCCTGCCAGGAGGCGTAGGGCGCTGGCCTGGGGCATGCCGCGGTGCTTCTGTTGGGAGCTCTGCATGGCAATTGACTGCAGCAGCAGGTGCGGATCGCGCAACTCGTGAGGCCGGCATACGACGTTGGTGAAACCGAGGAGCAACCCGAAGGTGTCAGTCAGGTCTTCGCTGCTGTAGGGCCGCAGATCGACGATGGAACCTAGTGCCATATCGTGTCGGCGGGGGCGCTGTTTCAGGGGCACATGGTTCTCGCAGACCTGTGCGATCGCGGCCAGGAACAGATCGTTGAGCGTGACGCCCAGTTTGCGTGCGGCCGCATGGAATGTGTCGATCCAGCCGTCCGGAACGCTGCGAAGGGCAAATCGGACGGTCAGGTCGGTGCCGCAGTGATACTCTATGCGGCGGGCGCGGCGGAGGGCGCTGGCCCAGCGGGCCGCGGTCAAGACGCCTTGGCCGATTGCGGACACGCCATTGAGCATCTTGAAGAATCGGGAATAGCCCTGGTCTGGTAAGCGGACGGGATTGTGGGTGGCCTTTGCGGGATCAAAGAGGCGTACGAACCACTCGCGGAGAACGGTTCGAATGGAAACGCTGTCGGCGATCCAGTGGTGATAGACCACGCCGAGGTAGTAGAAGCCATTTTCGAAGAGCACGAAGGGTCGGAACGGGGGTTCGGCGGGGTTATCGAATCGCCGGTTGAGCTGTTCGGAGATATGGTCCTCGAGGGAGATTCCCGGGCGGACGACGCGGATGCCATACAGGCTCATTTCGCCGTTGAGGCATTCGTAGTGGAAGGAATGGCCTTGGAAGCGTACGCGACCGAGGCCGAGGCTGTTGAGGGTGTCGTGCCAGGCGAGATGCAACACGGCGGGATCCGCCGAGCCCTGGATTTTCAGGACCTGGGCAGCATTGTACGGATGTGCCACGTCCCACTGACGGGCCAACCGTTGGAATACATTGACGATGGTCGAAGCCATGTAACGCTGGGTTCCAGGAACCATAGGAGTCCGCGCACGTTGCTTGGGGGCATTATATGCGCGGAAAGGGGTTTGTGCGATGTCGGTTTCAGGGGTGTTGGGAGGGGTTTCAGGGTCTTTCGGTTCTGCGGTAAGGGTTTGGCATTCGAAGAAAAGCCCTCACCCTAGCTCTCTCCCGGAGAACATTATGCATCATTGGTGTCAGGGCAGTTCTTTCGCCCCGTTGGGGCGGAGAGGCAGGGGTCAGGGGAGAGGGGTCGGGGGTCAGAGGGGGAGCCCGGCCCTGCGGGCCGCCGCGAAACGGGCTTGGGAGAAGTCTGCGGACTGGCGGCCCATTGGGGTGAAGCAGAGGATCCACGGGCATCAGGTTCCGGAGTACCGGGCGAGGGGATCAGAGGAGAAACTCGGGAGAACCGGAAGGGCCTGGGTACGGACCCAGGGATAAATCCCTGGACTTGGATGCGGTCGAGCACTGTCGAAATTGGGAGGGTTTATTTAGGGGTGGGGGATTGGGTGGAGGGGCGGCCTGGTTGGTAGGGGTGGAGCGAGCGGGGGATGAAGCGGCCGACTTGGGTGTAGTAGGCGGCGTAGGTGGTGCCATGTTGGTTCAGCAGGTGTTTTTCTTCACGGCGGGCTTCCCATTGAAGAAGAGCCAGGTGCGCCAAGGCGACGAGCAGGATGAGGGGCGAAGGGATGATAGCGACGGTCGCCAGCATCAGCAGGGAAGAGAGGGCATAGATGGGATGGCGCACGTAGGCATAGGGGCCGGTCACGATGAGCTGGGTATGCTCGTTGGGGTCGATGCCCATGCGCCAGGACTTGCCCATTTTGCGCCAACAGGCCCAGGTGGCTGCGAAGGCGATGGCTGCTATGGCAACGCCTAGCCAGGCCAGTGCATGGCTATTGAAGAGCGGGTGCATGGAGCGGGGTAGGCGGCGGGGGGCAAGGAA
>JBLNDH010000195.1:0-11645 GCA_050261455.1 Bacillota bacterium | reverse complement strand
CTCCCTGCTGCTCTGCCTGGCCCTGATCGGTCTGTGGGTGCGGAGTTCCTGGGTGGCGGATGATGTGGCCTGGGCGTGGCCCACTCGGGGTAATCCCAATTACGCCGTGTGGGTTGTGGGCGTCGGGACGAATCAGAATGGGTTGGATTTCTCCTTCCAAAAGCGAAAACGATCGACGTTGCCTTTTGGCCTCTCCTGGGCGAGCAACGCCGATCCCGCGGGCCAAGCCCGGCCGACCTGGCGCTGGCTGGGGTTCCAAGGCCTGGTGTGGAACCCCCCGCCGATGACCCATCCCGATCTGGCCAGCGTCTACGTGGTGGAAGTGCCGTATGAATTCCTGATCGTCCTCGCCTGCGTGTTGCCGCTGCTGTGGCTGTGGCGTTTTGCGGTTTATCTCGCACGAAAGCCGCGGCGGGACGAGGGGCTTTGTCCGTCCTGTGGGTACGACCTGCGGGCCAGCAAAGAGCGATGCCCCGAGTGCGGCCGGCCGATCGAAACACGCCTGGATAATTACCCTGGATAATTACCCAGACGCGGAGACACGGAGTATTCACTGAATCCCATTCGGCTCTTCTTCGTGCCTTCGTGGTGAATAACACCTATCCGCTCTTTACATCCCTTCAATCCGCCCAAAGGTCTGGAGGGTGTGGAGCGTTCTGACGGTGAGATACCCTTGCCATTCCAAACAGACCTCCGGCCAAATCTCGCGGTCGGTGGGCCACGACCAAGTCGGCAACCAGGAGCCGGCGGGGGACTGATGTTCGATTTCGTGGTCGAGGTTCAAGGGCAGCAGGTCCTCAAGAAGGTCCGCCAGCGGCGAGTAGGGGGTGGGAGCCAGCGTAAGCGGCTTGACGCTATAGGCCGACCATTGCGCCGGATCTCGCGTGACCAGAGCCGGCACCGCACGGCGGAGTTTGGAAAGAATAAGGATATCCAGCGGCGTCGAGATCTCCTGCGCCAGACGCAGATAGCAGAGCAGGTCGTGTACTTCGAACTCGTCAGGCATGTTGACCAGGTGGGCCAAAGCCAATGCATTGACCTCGGCCAGAAAAGCAGGGGCAACCAGCGCCGGATATGCATTCAGATACGCGATGCACTCGGCCGAACAATTGGGCTGAAAACGCACGGGGGCTTGGGTGTAATGCCACCAGGGCGCGTGGGGAACGTCATTGACCGCCGCAGGCACCGATGCCCAGACGTGATGGGCCGAGTCGAAAGTGTTCACCAAGTACCCGATGCCGGCCTGGACCACGGGATGATCGGGACGGGCGTTGACCTCCACCAGGTACTGGAAGGCAACCGTGGTGGCCAAAGGTGAGGAGGCCGCCAGGCGGAAATCGGGCTCGAGGGAGTGCCCAAAGCCGCCGTCGGAATTCTGGTAATTGGCCACGGCCGCGATCACGGCTTCGCTAGATCCGGATTCGAAGTGGTACTCGAATAGTCGCTGATCAATGGGGCGGGCGTGCTTCTTCACGAATGCTGCGGCACAACCGAAGGCGTTTGGGGTGAGCTTCAGCATGTGGTGAATGTAACATGAAGGGGGGCCAGGGGTCACGGTGCGAGCCCGCAAGAATGGCAATTTCCAAGCAGGAAAAATGGTTGCCTTCGGTCGATTTGCATGTGACATTAGAGAACCAGTGATGAGTCTCCCGCCAGGAGAAACTGGGAAGGAATCGAACGTCTTACGATGCGGTGCCTCTGGTGTTTTGGAGGAGATGTTATGCCGCTCGAAGTGCTACCGGCGACGGTTCAACTGGATGGCCTGGCGATTTATCTGACGGCTGGCGTGGTGTTGTTTGTGCTGGTGGTCATGTGGAGGTAGGGGTCAGTCCCGGGGCGATGGGGTAAGCACAAGGGGCCATGCGATGATCGATCGCATCCGCTGAGATCAATGCTCCTCCCCTTGCGCCCTCCAAGCCGGACCGGAGCGTAGCGCAGGTCCGGATCGCCTTTGATCACCCAGACCATCCGCTTCGCTTCAGGCCGCCTTGCCTCCCCCCTCCCCGACAAATGCTGGGCTCACGCCCCAGCCCAGGGCGGTACAATACAAGGCATGTGGGAACGAATCGAAATCGTTGAAGGCGACATCACCAAGCTTCACGTCGATGCCATCGTGAATGCAGCCAATACGACGCTGCTGGGGGGTGGCGGTGTAGATGGAGCGATCCACCGCGCCGCAGGCCCCAAGCTCCTGGAAGAGTGCCGAACCCTCGGGGGATGCCCCACGGGCGAGGCGAGGATTACCCGAGGCTACAACCTGCCGGCCAAGCACGTGATTCATACGGTCGGTCCCGTCTGGCATGGGGGCACCCATCATGAGGACGAACTGCTGGCCAGTTGCTATCGCCGGTCATTGGAAGTGGCGGTGGAGAATGGCGTGCGGACCATCGCCTTCCCGGCCATCAGCACCGGCGTGTATGGGTTTCCCCTGGACCGGGCCACGAAGATCGCGGTCAAAGAGGTAGCCGAGTTTCTCAACAAATCCCCCCAGATCCAAAAGGTGATCTTCGCCTGCTTCGGCCCCCAGGCGTACGACGTCTATAGGCGGGTGCTGGAGGGGGAGCGAAGTAATGAACAATAATGAGCGATGAAGGGTGAACGATAAACCGCGTTCTTCCTTCCGTTCATCGTTCAGACTTCTGACTTCATCGTTTGACTCAATGCCATCCATGCGAATCGGGATCTCCGGATGGGCGTATCCAGGTTGGCGGGGCTTGTTCTATCCCAAAGGCCTGCGGCAAGCCCGTGAGTTGGAATACGCCAGCCGTCAGTTCAATTCCATCGAGATCAACGCCTCCTTCTATCGCCTGCAAACAGCCGGGTCCTACCAGACTTGGTATGCGCAAACGCCGACCGAGTTCCTGTTTGCCGTGAAGGGCGGCCGGTTCATCACCCACATGAAAAAGCTCCGCGAGGTGGAGCAGCCGCTGGCCAACTTCTTCGCATCCGGGGTCCTGCTGCTAAAGGAAAAACTGGGCCCCATCTTGTGGCAGTTCCCACCGAATCTGGGGTTTGATGAACAGCGATTCGACGCGTTCTTCCAACTGCTGCCCAAGGACACACGGCAAGCAGCTCTCCTGGCACGCCATCACAACCAGAAGGTAACAGAGCCCATCACCCAAACCGACACGCAGCGCCCGCTGCGCTACGCCGTCGAGATCCGCCACGACACCTACCTCACCCCCGCCTTCGTGCGGCTGCTCCGCAAGTACAATATCGCCCTGGTCTTCGCGGACACCGCCGGCCTGTTTCCCTATACCGAAGACGTGACGGCGGATTTCATCTACATCCGCCTGCATGGCGCCGAGCAGATCTACTGGAGTGGCTACAGCGACGCCATGCTCGACTGGTGGGCCGCGAGAATCCACGCCTGGGCCCACGGCTCGCAGCCGCCCAACGCAAAAACGGTGGCCGAATCGCTGGATGACCGGCGACCCCGCGACATCTACGTCTACTTCGATAACGATGCCAATGTCCGCGCCCCTTTTGACGCCATGACGCTGGCGCAGAAAGTCAGAAAATAAACCCCAAAACCACCGAAAGTCCTCAACACCATACAAGCCCAGGGATTTATCCCTGAGTCCTACGTGTTAGTCGCTTCCGCTCCTCGTTCGGCTTATTCAGTCCGCTGCCGTCAGCAACTTGTGATCGATGACAAACCTCGTAACAAGACTCTTGTAGCCAGCCTCGTCGAACAGAACGACGATCTTGTCCCCCTCGTAGCGCATGACCGTGCCCGGCCCAAGTTTGCGGTGCATGACGCGACTCTTCAGCGGAAACGGCAAATGCTCCGTGCGTTTTCGCTCCTCCTCGGCCAGGCCCGCTTCGCAATTGTCGCAATACCCGCACGCCTCCTCTCGCTTTTCTCCGAAATAGTTCAACAGGTACCGCCGCCGGCAATCCCCCGTCTCCGCGTAGTCCTGCATCAGCTCCACCCGCCCTCGCCGCTGCTGGCGGAAATTCTCCTGCTCCTCAACCGCGGCCTCCGCCGCCTTGCCGGCATCAATCGATTCCTCATTCGCGCTGACCGTTCCATCCGCCTCCACCTTGATCGCCCCCGCCTCCTCCAACCGGTTGATCGCTTGGGCGGTCTTGTTTTCCGACAGCCCAACCTCCTCCTTGAGCTGATCCGGATCCACCGAGCTTTCCGCCTGTTCGATTACCTCCACGATCTGCTCCACGTGATCCTCACTCAGTCGGCCTTGCGCCGCCATGGCCCGCCGCCGCCCCACGTCCTGTCGCCGATACAGCAGCACCGCCCTCGCCGGCTGCCCATCGCGCCCCGCTCGCCCGATCTCCTGGTAATACGCGTCCGGCGTCTCCGGAATGTCGTAATGGATCACAAACCTCACGTTTGGCTTGTCCACCCCCATCCCAAAGGCATTCGTCGCCACCATCACCCCATTGTCGTCGCTCATGAACTGATCCTGCGCCGCCGCCCGTTCCGCGGCATTCATGCCCGCATGGTAATGCCAAGCTTTGATGTTGTTCTCCCGCAGCAGTCTGGCCATATCCTCTGCATGCGCTCGAGTGGCCACGTAAACAATCCCCGGCTTCTGCGCATCCTGCACCCGATCCACCAGCAGCCGCTGCTTGGTCTCTTCGTCCGGGCATTTCTCCACCCCCAGCCAGATATTCGGCCGATCAAATCCCCAAACCACTGTCTTTGCTTCACGCATCCCGAGCCGCTGAACAATGTCCTCCCGCACATGCTCCGACGCCGTCGCCGTAAGCGCGAGAATACGCGGATGCCCCAACGCCTCGATCACGGCCCGCAGCCGCATGTAATCCGGCCGAAAATCGTGCCCCCACTCGCTGATACAATGCGCCTCATCCACCACAAACAACGACGGCTTGTTCTCGATCACCTTCGCAAACGTCTCCTCATTCGCCAGTTGCTCCGGGGCCACAAACAGGTACTCCAGTCGCCCCTCTTCCAGCTTCTCAAACGCCGCCTGCCGCTTGCCAGCCGACTGCGCCGAATTCACCACCGCCGCCTCCGCAATCTCCCGATCGCGAATCGACGCCACCTGGTCTTTCTGCAGCGCAATCAAAGGCGAGACAATGACGGTTGGCCCCCCGATCAGCAGCCCGGCGATCTGATAGATCGCCGACTTGCCCGACCCGGTCGGCATAACCGAAAGCGTATCATGCCTCTCCAGAACAAACCGAATCACTTCCTCCTGCCCCGGCCGAAGCTCTTCAAACCCGAATTGTCCCCGCGCGATGCGACGGATCTCAGCGATATCAATCGTTCGACTTTCCATGCGTGTGAGCCCGAGCAACCGATGTGCCGAAGAAGGCAAAGCAATCCAGATACTCCACTTAAGCCCCCTCCCCGCCCGTTTCGCGACGGCCCCCAGGGCCGGGCTCCCCCTTCCGTAGAATCCGCATTGTCTTGCTGCGATCTGCCATGCTATAAGGGCAGAGCATGACCGGCCGCTGTGGGTGCCGCTCGGGGCAATGGCGTGGCTGATCCTCTGCCCCCGACCTTTGCCCGCCGTCTGTAAATCGCTCCGCTGAAGCAATGCGGCAAACCCACCTCGGCCTGCAACAGGAGTTCTTCATGAGTCTCGGCACAACCGTTGAACCGACCCGCAATCCCGCCGCCCCCGCCCTCGATCTGACCAACCTCACCCACCCCGATATCCGTGTGATCCTCGATTGGCCCGACTCCTTCGTCCAGCCCCTCAAGCAACGTCTCCTGGCCCTGCACCACCGCACCCCCTCGGCCGGTAACAACCTGCCCGAACTCGCCGCTCATCACCTCTGGGACGAGTCCCGCCAGCAGCCCACTCCCCTCGGCGAACGCCTCATCGATCTCATCGTCCACGAACACTGGCAGGAAGGCGACGAACTCGGCACCTTCCTCCAGATGGGTTCCGACAGACTCGCCGGCACCATCCTCGAAATCGGCTCCAGCACCGCCTGGGCCATCCGCGCCCTCAATTTCCCGCCCACCGCCACCCGCATCGGCATCGATGTGGACCAGCACGCCATCGCCCTGGGCTACCGCCTCGCCCAGCAGGAACATCAACCCATTCGCCTTCAATGCTGCTCCGCCCATGCCCTCCCCTTCCCCGATTGTTCCATCGATTGGATCATCTGCCGCAACGCCATCACCTACATGCACCAACGCACCGTCATCCGCGAGATGGGCCGCGTCCTCAAACCCGGCGGCTACGCCTTCATCCGCTTCGCCAACGTCTTCTACGACCTCAGTAACCTCTTCTCCTACCGCAGCCTCAAGACCACCCTCGGCGCCTGGCGCGACTTCACCTACGGCACCGTCCACGCCCTCACCGGCTGCCAACCCGTCCCCGGCTCCCTCCTCCGCGGCGCCCGCGCCTTCGGCACCCTCCGCCGCCTCACCCAAATGCTTCGCGCCATCCACTGCCAGATTCTCCACGTTACCCCCTCTCTCTGCTGCCCCCGCTTCCTAAGCCACCCCACCCAAACCTCCCTCCTCGCCCGAAAATCGCAACCATAGACAGGCGTCATGTCCCAACAATCGTGAACGACTCGAAACGCCCGCACCCCAAACGCACCCTCGCTCCACAACAACTATTCATCGGTGGCAATAGAAAAACGTAGCACGGGCATCTTGCCCATGCGCAACCGTGGCATGGGCGGCCCGCCCATGCAACTCCGGCAGTGCTTCTTCCCCTCTGCCAGACCCTTCCCCATCACCCCGCCTTGTCTGCGCCCCAATCCCTTCGTTTCTTCCCCGTGTGCGAAGATTCTTGCTGCCGTCGTACCATCCCCTCCACCCCTTGTCCCTCCCTCCGTGCCTTGTACGTTCAAAACACCCTCAACATGTTCTACTACCTCCCGCTGTGTCCGCAAGCTGCGTAGGTTGTGCTTCATTGCACCACGATTGGGCACAAGCGGTGTGTTGAATCACATCCTGCGAAACTCTTCTCTCCCAGCAGAAAGCCGCTATTATCACGTCATGCGCACACTGGGCTTTCCGAACAACCGAATGAAACCAATCGTCCTATCTCTGCTAATACTTGTCGCATTGGCGATCGTGCCGTCCTTCGACGCACGGGGAGCCGAAACCCACCATCGCTCCGACATCCAGATCCGCGATCCGTTTATCCTGCCGGTGGCCGAATCGAAGACCTACTACATGTACTGCGCAATGCCAGTCCGCCTGGAAGATGGCCGCACGCGGCCAGGGGTTGGCGTGTACACCAGTACGGACCTTCAGCAGTGGCAAGGCCCCAAACCCGTCTTCCATTTCCCCGATCCCTTCTGGGCTGACCAGAGCGTGTGGGCCCCCGAGGTCCACCGCTACCAGGGCAAGTACTATCTGTTTGCGGCGTTCACCTCGAAAGACAAGCTGGCGACCCCGCAGGGTCGCCAGCAACAGGTCAAGCGGGCCACGCAGATTCTTGTGAGCGAATCGCCCGAGGGACCATTCAAGCCCTTCGCCGATAAACCGCACACGCCGGAAGATTGGATGTCTCTGGACGGAACACTCTGGGTTGAAGATGGCGTGCCCTACATGATCTTTTGCCATGAGTGGATCCAGGTTGATGACGGAACCATGGAACTGCTGCCCCTGAAGGATGATCTTTCGACTGTGGCCGGCCTGCCCCAGACGCTCTTCAAGGCCAGCGACGCCAAGTGGGCCCGCAGCCTGCACCCCGCCAACGGATACGTCACCGACGGCCCGTTCCTCTACCGGACCCACACCGGCCGACTGCTCATGATCTGGTCCAGCTTCGGCCAGAACAGCAAATACATGGTCGGACTCGCCTACTCCATCAGTGGCAAGGTCACCGGGCCCTGGCGGCAGATGGACGAACCCCTGCTGGCCATTGACGGCGGCCATGGCATGATCTTCAAGACCTTCGATGGCCGCCTCGTGCTCTCCATCCACCAACCCAACCACGGCAACATCCGCGCCCGCTTGTTCCACCTCGAAGACCTCGGCCACACCCTCCGCATCCAGCAGGAAATACCTCTGGACCAAACGAAGGATTGAGCGCCAGACAATCGGCGGCTAGGGCGTGCTCCGGCATACCATGGTTTGACACAAACGGTTTGCTGAACCTACAGCAGTTCCCGATTCCGTGTAGCGGGCACTAGGGGTCCCTCACGCTCCCTTCGCCGGCCAAGTCCCCCCTCGCCCGTTTAGCGCCGCCCCGGAGGGGCGGGTTTTCGCGCCACGCCCCCTCCTCTACACCCCATCACACCCGCGGTGCTGCTCCCCTAAAGCCCACGGCATTGCCGTGGGGAATGCCATCCGCGCTTCTCTCCCTCTGCCCGACCCTTCCCCATGACCATGCCTTATCTGTGCCCCATCCGTGGCAAAAGAATGTAGCACGGGCATCTTGCCCGTGCGTGACCGCAATATGGGCTCACTCGCCCATGCATTCAGGAAAATCCCCTCGCAGCGAAGCGGTAACCGGCTGCCCGATCGCTACACTGACTCAACAATTGCTCTAAGGACTGCACCTGTAGAAAGGCCAGCATGCGTACGATAATTATCAGGGTCATCAGCTGGGGTGTGTACCTATTAATGATGGGTGTTGCTGCCGTTCTAGCGGGCTCCATATTAATAAGTACCGTGAGAGCCCCCAATTGGCGTGTACGTTTGACAGGCCTTGCAGTCGTTGTGGGGGTTTGGGGGATTATATTCGTGCTATCTCGCATCGAGCAGCGGATAAATCGCCAGGGACCGCTTCGATCGCGTATGAAGTAAAAGCGAGGTAAGATCATCCCCGTCCCGATTTCATGGCCCTTCGGCATATCGTTGATCAGCAAGCATGGGATTAGGCGAGCATGCGAGCGGAGCAAATAGGAGTTGCGATTGGGTGGCTGCTGTTTGCGGTGCTCGTTGGGTTTGTGTGGTTATGTACGGGGTGGTTCCTTGCCGTGGCTATCCCGCTGCTTCTGCTCTGGCTATTTGTGCAAGATGCTCGCCGGCGCCGACGCGAGCGATATGAGCAGTCGGGCTGTTGCACGCATTGCGGCTACGACTTGAGAGCGAGCAAGGATCGCTGCCCCGAGTGTGGAACGCCCTTTTATAAGGATTCTGGTGCGACGAGGTAGCCAGCACTGATGTGATGATTACTGCGGCAGCTGGTACGGTGTGCTTTACGGCAATTCCCGATTCTGTGTACTCCTCTGCTCTTTCTCCCTCGCCCGGTACTCCGGGAGAGGGTTGGGGTGAGGGTTCAGAGCCAGGGGTACACCCAAACGGGAACTGCTCTAGCACGCCATTTTGCAGATCGTGGTACGCATGAAGGATGCCTGCGAGGCCCTCAGTTTGGTAGGGCCTGCTTCGGCACGCCATTTTGACAATGCGGTGTGCTAAAGCACAATGCGAGCCTCCAGACACGGAAGGAAAATCCGATGAATCGCAACATCGTGGGACTGCTTGCTCTGATCCTGATCTTCCACCCAATCTGGCCAGCGCGAGCCGATGATCGCGCCGATCAAGCCATCGCCGAGCTTCGCAAGCTCGGCGGTCGGATCGATGTGGATTCACGCGATGGGCAACAAGTCCTGACCGTGAACCTGTTCGACTGCAAAAACATCACGGACGACGACCTGAAGCATCTGGAGGCATTGCCAAACGCTATCCACCTCTGGCTATCGCAGGCCAATGTCACCGACGCCGGCATCGAGCACATCAAGGGCGTGGCTCACCTCGAGACGCTTACGATCCGCAGCACCAAAATCAGCGACGCCGGCCTGCAGCACCTGAAAGGGCTGACACGCCTGCGAGACTTGGAACTTTCGGAAAACAGGATCACCGATTCTGGCTTGAAACACCTGCAGGAACTGTCTGGCCTCCAGCGGTTGGACATCGAGGGCACAGCCGTGACCGATGCGGGGATAGATCAGCTTGCGGGTTTGGTGAATCTGAAGTCGCTGGATCTGGCTTCTACCAACATCACGGATGCCGGGATGGCCCGCGTGAAGGACTTGCGTGCCCTGAGAACCCTTAAGCTGAGTTACACGCGAGTCGGCGATGCCGGCTTGGCCCAGCTTGCCGAGTGCGTCGAGCTTGAGGATCTGGACTTGAGAGGCACGCGAGTCACCAATGCTGGGATGAGCCACCTGGCGACTATGGTAAATCTGCGCACGCTGGAGCTGAACGAGACGCGAATCAGCAGTGTGGGGCTTAGGCACTTGAAGGGCCTGAGCAAGCTGATTTCGTTGACGGTTGCCAGTACCCGTGTTGGCGATGCGGGTCTGGAGCAGTTGCAGGGACTAACCAACCTGCAGAGCTTGCTGCTACATGGCACGCGGATCACCGATGCCGGCTTGGAGCGTCTCAAGGACTTGGCCAACCTTGAGAGCCTGAGCCCGGCAAACACCAATGTGACCGATGAGGGCCTGCGGCATCTGAAAGGCCTGAGCAGCATACGGGTGATCGATTTGCGGAAAACCAAAGTAAGCAAAGCCGCGGCCGACCAACTGCGGCAGCAACTGCAACAAAGAATTCCCGATGTCAGGGTGCTCAGGTGAGAGCGCAGGGTGTGCTTGAGCACCCGACAAAACTACTTGCCGACCTTCGCAAAGCTCTCGATTTGCAGGTCATCCGGCAACTCGCCGCGAGCGATGTTCTCATACCCGATGCTCACCAGCGAAAACGGAATTCCCAAAGTCTCGGCCAATTCCCGATGCCGGTCCAATGCGAAGACATAGGCACCGTCATTCGCGTCCGACCTGCGGAGAATGACATCGACCTTGCGCACCCCTTTGCCGCTATTCAAGAGCGATGCCAAGGCCTTGGCATCGCCACCTTCGGGGATCGTCGGATCGCCATCCTGATCTTCATCGAAGTAGTCAGGAGCAGAGTTGTACGAATCGGCATACTCCCCATTCGAACAGAGTACATACCACAATACGTCATCGTCATGATTCAGGACGCCCCATGCGGCGCACTGCAATTCGCGGGAGAGCCTCAGGGCTAGGTCGCTCAGGAACTTCGTGTCCTGCTCCTCGCATTTCGCGTCATAAACGACCGTGATCCCTTGCACCGTGGGGGAGACGAAGGCACGACGTCGCATTCTCTGCATTGCCCGCACCACCAGTTGTTGAGTGACGCTCCGCAGAGCAATGCTGGTGTAGAAGTTTCCCACGCGAACCTCCCTCTGATGATTAATGCTGCGATTGTACGGGCGGCAAATGCGCATTACTAATCTCGCGGTCGGATGCAAAGGGTACGCATCCTCCTGTTGCCTGCCCATTTTGCCTTCCCGCCTACTCCTGCGTCCGCAAATGGCTCCGCTCCCTAATTTTCAGCGAACAAATTTGCCGGCCGAGCGTATACATCCATATAGCGGTCCGGCCGCCGGCCTCCATTCGTGCGGAGGATGCTCTTTTCCAATTGAATAGGCCCAGCGCGAAAAAAATCGCGCCGCCAAATGTGTTTTGGGAGCTTTGGCCGGGATTGTCAGGTTTTCAAATCCTGGCCGGCCGCAGAGTTGTGGCCAATCGCCCACGAAATGTTCCCGGCCGATGGGGTGGTCGGCGGGAGGCTGCGGGTGGTCGGCCGGAGGCTCCGGGTGGTCGGCGGGAGGCTCCAGGTGGTCGGCGGTGTGCTCGCAGCGGTTCTAGAGAGGTCTCCCGGTGGACCCGCCGTGGACCAAAAAACAAGGCGAGGCACCTAGCCTCGCCTC
>JBLNDH010000194.1:0-4483 GCA_050261455.1 Bacillota bacterium | reverse complement strand
TGGGCATTCATGACCTTCTCGAACTTGGGCTGCAGAACTTTCCATTCATCATCACTGGCCCCAAGGCGTTCCTTCATCCGATCCATCATCCGTTGCCGGAATTGAGCCGGGTCGAAGTTGCCCGCGCCCTGCTGGCCGCGTCCACCGCGACCCTGACGCCCGCCGCCCTGGGCCTGCGCAAAGCTCGCGGTCGTCATGCCCAACAGCACCAGCCCCGCCAGGAGAACCCTCAGGCCGAACTTGTAACCTTTCATGTCCGATCCTTTCCCAAAGAAGTGCACAAAACCGAAGCTAAACGATACACAACCGCATACAGAATCCGGCTGTTGCCGGATGCGTCAAAGCGACTCCTACTGGTCCTATAACGCCAGAAAAGGAAAAGTATTCTGCGATGACTCGGGAAGGGCGAGGTTCCCGCCGACCCCGTTTAGCGGCGCCCCGCAGGGCCGGGCTCCGGGAACCTCAGCCCATCGCTTCGCGGTGGCCCGAAGGGCCCGTTCTCCCGCGTCGCGATTCACTCCACCCACCCGCAACCCGTTAGCAATCCCCTCTCGTACTCCGCCCAATGGCCCTGCCACATTCCGGGCATCGTTCTTTACTGGCTCGAAGATCATACCCGCAGGAGACACAGCACCCGGCCGCCCTTCGCCGGACCCGCTGCCATCCGCGCAGCGTCCACACCACCGGCATCGCCGCCGTCAGCACCACCACAAACCAATCCGGCACAATCGCCGTCCAGATCGTGCGTTTGGGCGAAACCCGGGCCGTATGATCGTAAGTCAGGAACGCAATCTCCTTGCCAAACCGAAACCCCAGCCAAGTTCGCTCCGAGGGCCCCCGACTGAGTTCCTCCTGATAGATCCGCGCCCCTTCGCGAGGCGACGACCCGAGCGAAAACCCCTCCGCCTGCGTCAGCGTCAACGTCAATTGGCCACGCGACGATGAAACGTCAATCACATTCTGCGTCTCGCCAACAACCTCCCCGCAGACAAACCCACGGTCCCACACAAAGTAACTCCGCCCCCACAGCGCCATCGCTGCCATGCACAACAACAGAGACAAAACCGCGACGATGCCAAACACGTAACGCATCACCCCCCACGATACCCACCGACTCACGAATTACGAGACTCGCAACGTGATAAGGCCCCCACCAGCCCGCTCTTCCGGATCTCCCCGTCTCTTCCCTCGACTCCCCTCACCCGTGCCCCGCCTCTTCTCCCTCGCCCGGTACTCCGGAGCATGATGCCCGTGCCTCGTCTGCTTCAGCCCCGAAGGGGCGATCGTCAATAGCCAGGGGCGTCAGCCCCTGGACCTCTGACCCCCGACCCCTCTCCCCAGACCCCAGCCTCTCAGCCCCAACGGGGCGAAAGAACTGTGCTTTCTCAATGATGCATAATGTTCTCCGGGAGAGGGTGGGGTGAGGGTTCAAAGCCAGGGGCACATTCCAACGGAAACTGCTCTAAAGTGCCAGAAACCAGTCTCCCATCTTCCACGCCGGGTTCGGAGCGAAGCGACGACCCGGATCTCCTTCCGTTTGTTAAACCACCTCTACCTCATGGCCGACGACGGCCAATCCGGCACCGAACTCTGGCGAATCTGACCCCCATCCAAACCTAATTCCCCGCGAACATTCCTGTCCCGCCAACGTAGTCACCTACAGCGGCCCGTTCGCCCGGAAGCCCAAGTGACTCCCGGCTATTCTTTGGAAACTGAATCCTCTCCACCCCTCCACCCGCCCTACAAAACGAACCCATTTCCCCCAGCAAGGGACAAGGGACAACGGACCAAGGACAAAGAACGAAACGAACCCATTTCCGCCATATCTTAATTATTTAGAAGAACTTACAACACACGCCCCGTCGTCATTGGGACATTGGTCATTCCTTGGTCATTGGGCTTTGGTCATTCCGCAATCCTGGATTCGGCATCCGGACTTCGTCATTCGGGCTTTTCCCAAACGCAAGAGGACACAGAAACCTCGCCGGTCTCTGTGTCCTCTTGATTTCGCTGTCTTATTCCCTACCGCTCTTGCACCGCCTCGGCCGCCTCATGGTGCTTCGCGGCGTAATCCAACGCGGCCTGGATGAAGCCCATGAACATGGGCTGCGGATGCAACGGCCGGCTGGTTAGTTCCGGATGCGCCTGGGTACCCAGGAAGAACGGATGCACGTCCTGCGGCAACTCCAGGATCTGCATGATCGGCTGGCTCGGGTGCTTGCCGCTGAAGACCAGGCCATTCCGCTCCAGCGTCTCGATGTACTTCGGATCGACCTCATAGCGATGGCGGAATCGCAGTCGCACCTGGCCAGCATCGTGGAACAGGCGGGCTGCAATCGTTCCGGGCTTCAGTTCGACATCTTTGCCGCCCAGACGCATGTTGCCGCCCAGACCTTCGATTCGCTTTTGCTCCGGCAGGATGTCGATCACCGGCACCGCACAGTGGGGATCAAACTCGGTGCTGTTCGCATCCGTCAGACCGCAGACATTGCGGGCATATTCGATCACCGCCATCTGGAAGCCCAGGCACAGCCCCAGGTACGGCAGCCGATGCTCGCGGGCGTACTGAATGCACTCGATTTTCCCCTCGGCCCCGCGCGACCCGAACCCGCCGGGCACGATGATCCCATGGCAATCCGCCAGACGCCGGGCGACGTTCGCCGTATCGATGGTCGAGGTATCGATCCACTTCAGTTGCACATCGCAGTCCAGGTGCACGCCGCAATGCTCGACGGCCTTGATGATGCTCGCATAGGCATCGCGTAAGGCGGTGTATTTGCCCGTCACTCCCACCGTCACGTGCTTGCGAGCCCGGCCGATGCGATCGACAAACCAGCGCCACTTGATACGGGCCTGGTCCTCGTGCCGCTGATCCACGCGATCGTGCAGGCCGAGCAACGTCAGCACTTCGCGATCGATCCCCGCATCGCGGAGTGCCTCGGGCACCAGGTAAATGCTCTCCACATCGTGCATCGACACCACCCGACGCATCGGCACGTTGGTGTACATGGAGATCTTCTGTTTGACTTTCTCGGTCACCGGATTGGCCGCCCGGCAGGTGATGATCGCCGGCATGATGCCCATTTCCATCAGCCGCTTGATGCCAAGCTGCGCCGCCTTGGACTTCTGCTCGCCCAGCGTTCCGGGCTCCAGGACATAAGTCAGGGCCACGAAACAAGCGGCTCCTTCGCCTTCCTCATACGCCAGCTGACGGCAGGCTTCGAGGTAAACGGCGTTCTCATAGTCGCCGACCGTCCCACCCACTTCGACAAAGACCACGTCGGCGTCGGTTTTCACCGCCAGTTCGCGAAGCCTCAGCTTCACTTCGCCGGTCACATGAGGAATCGTTTGCACGTCGCGGCCGAGGTAGCTCCCCTCGCGTTCCTTCTTCAGAACGCTGGAGAAAATCTGCCCATTGGTCATGAAGTTGGCCGCCGAGAGGTCCTGATCGAGCAGCCGCTCGTAGGTCCCCAGGTCCATATCGGTTTCCATCCCATCATCCAGCACGAACACCTCGCCGTGCCGGTAGGGATTCAGCGTGCCCGAATCGATGTTGTAATACCCCTCCATCTTGATGGGCGCTACCTTCAGACCCTTGTCCTGCAGGAGCTTGGCCATGGACGAGGAGAAAATCCCCTTGCCGAGGCCCGACATGACCGTACCCACCACGATGACGTACTTGTGATGGCCCTTCCGATAGCCGGCCGGCATCGGCGTGTAAAACTCGGTCTCCTCCGATACTTGCCCGAGTTTGCCCAGAATCTCACTACTCATAGCGTTTCCCTGCTTACTGGCGAACACGAAGTTCGGCCCTACGGTATCGTTTCACGAAATCCGCATACTGCTGCGGCGTATCAATGCCGTGCGTCGCACGGTTCACCTTTAAAACAAAAATCGATCGGCCGTGCTCCAACGCACGCAACTGCTCCAACTTCTCCGCCGACTCGGCCGGCGTCGGAGACCAACCCGCATACTGCAAAAGGAATTCGCGCCGATAGGCGTAGATTCCCAGATGCAGGTAGTACGTCACAGGACGCACGTCGGATGGATCACGGTGGTAGGGAATTGGCGATCGGGAAAAATAGATCGCCCGCCCGTCCAACCCCATCAAAACCTTCACCAAATTCGGATCGGCCGGGTTCGCCCCCGTTGGAAACGGGGTGGCGGCGGTCGCCATGTCGTCGGAGCTCTCCTCCAGACGAGCGATCAGGCCATCCACAATCTGCGGCTCGATCTCCGGCTCATCGCCCTGCACGTTGACCACGATGTCGTCGGTCAGACCACGAGCTACCTCGGCAATTCGATCCGTGCCGCTGGGGTGGCGGGGCGAGGTCATCACGCAATGCGTGCCGAAAGGCTTTAGCGCATTGGAGATACGTTCATCATCCACCGCCACCACCACGTCCCGAACCCGCTTGCACTGGCGGACTTGATCCACCACATGCTGCACCAAGGGCCTGCCGGTTTCGGAGGCGATGATCTT
>JBLNDH010000193.1:0-6405 GCA_050261455.1 Bacillota bacterium | reverse complement strand
GGGCCTGGGCGGATGCGCCCAGTTCGCGGCCCAGAAGGCCGACCCGATCCAGGACCTGCGGCAGACGATGGGATCCGGCGCCGAGTCCACCGAAGGGGTCAAGACGGCCGTGGTCAAGGCCATCCCGCATGCCGATGACGTCGGCAAGAGCCTCCTGGATTGGGCCAGCGACGGATGCGACCGCATCAAATCCCACTGGGCGACGGCTACGACGCAGCTGGGCCTGGAACAGCAGGCCAAGCAGCAGGCCGTCCAGGACTGGCAAGATGAGAAGACCCGCCGGGAAACGGTGGAAAAGGGCTGGGGCTACAAGATGCAGGTCTTCGTGGCCAAGGTGTGGTTCTGGATCAAGGTGGTTCTCGCGTTGGGCATTCTCGCGGCGGCGGTGCTGAAACTCGTTTCGGCCCGCGCGTCGGGCCTGCTGGGGACTCTGGCCTGGGTGGGGCTGAAAGGGCTCTACGCCGTCTGCTCCGCCGGCCTCTCCGTGGTCGTCGATACGCTGCATTTCCTGCTGGAAAAGCTGGTGGATTGGGTGGAGGGGTGGTGGTCCCGGCGACAAGAGCGGGCGGCAGGGGTGGCCCAGGCCACCGCGGAGGCGAAGGCATGATGGTGGCCATCGGCGAAAACACCGGCAGCAATCTGTTCCTGGCCTGGACGGTCCTGCAGTTCGTCTTTGATTTGATCGTCGGGCTGTGGCTGGCGTCGGTGCAGGCGAAAAACAAGCGAATCGAGTCGCTGGAGGCGACGGTGAAGGCGACCGCCGAACAGCTGATTTCCAGCAAATTTGAGTCGGTGGAAGCCAAGCTGAAGACCCCCATTACCCAGCTGTCCACCCTCGTGCAGCAGATCGAACAGCGGCTCAAACGCGGGGACGAAGACTTCGACCGGCTCACGGACCGGTGGCAAAAGGTGGAGCTGCAGTTGGTCCGGGCCATGGGCGAGGTCAAGGACTCGTTCACGGCCACCCTGCAGGCTTATGCGACGAAACACGATGTGGACGCGTTGGCCAAGCGGCTGGACGCGATACCGACCAGGAGCAAGGCATGAGCGGGTTGGATCGGGAAATGATGGCCAAGGGACGGGATGCGAAGCTCCGCTTCCGCATCCTGCAGCTTTTGGAGGCCAGCCGGGCCGTGCCGTTTACGGCCAGCCTGGACGTCTATTCGGCCTTTGAATTGGCCGACGACGTGCAGAAATTCGAAGACGAAGACCACTACCTGCGACTCCTGATGGACTTGTCGGACGAGGGGTACATCGAGCTGCAGGACACGCGGACGCTCCGGACCCAGGCCTACTCGGTCAAGTACCTCAACGTGCGCATCCGCGCCCGGGGGGTGCGGTTTGTGGCCAAGGCCGAACCGCCGGACCCGCTGATCGATGATGGAAGAATTGTGAAGAAATAGTGGGTAATGGGTAGTGGATAGGGGCTAGTAGCCAGGAAGGCGAAGGAACAAGCCATGACCAAGGATGGATTCAATGACGCGATCTGTGCGATTCCCAGTGGCATCAAGGCCCGGCCGGGTGAGCTGGTGTATGTGCCGGTGCTCACCAATGCGGTAAACGTGATGGCCACGAACATCGACATCGGCTTTGAGGCCGGCCACCTGATCACCGACATCGCGGCGGATCTGGCCGCGGCGAAGATCGCCTTCGACCCGGCCAGCGTGAACGTGATCAAGGGCTCGGCGATGTTCGGCGGCGTCTGGGTCACCCCGGCCAACGACACCCCGGAAGAGCAGGTCCCCCCGCAAAAGGCCGACGAATGGGCCCTCCGCGGCTTCAACCCCGAGGCCGCCGGCGGCACCCAACGCTGCAACTCGGTGATCTGGAGCGCCGGGGCCACCACGGCCCTCGGCGGCGAGATCACCGTGTTCCGCTTCAAGGTCCCGGCCGATGCCAAGCCCGGGGATTTCATCCGCATCTGGTTCGAACGCTGCGAGCTGAACGAGGTCGCGGTGACCGGCTACGAAGGGTCGATCGAGATCGATCAGCCGGAGTTTTGAGCAGTTGCCAGTTGCCAGCGGTCAGTAGCCATGGCCAGACACTTCAAGGTGCTCGACATCCTCAGCGACGCGGACCGGGCCGAATACGAGGCCCTGTTGCGCCAGCCGTCGACGACGGTGGATGCGGCGTTGGAGTGGCTGGCCGCCCGCGGCTATTCGATCTCCCGCGGGGCCGTTCACAACCATAAACGGTCGTTCGCAGAGGTTTTGAACGGGGTCAAAAGATCGGCCGAGATGGCGGCATCCTTTGCCCAAGTGGCCAAGGATTCGGGCGTCGAAGGCCTCTCCGAAGCGTCCCTGGCCCGCTTCCAGCAGCTCATGATGGAAAAGCTCATGGAGCTGGATCCGCAAGATGGCTTGGACAGCTCGGAGCTGCTGAACCTGTCCATCGCCCTCAAGACGGCCGTCGGCACCAAGCAGCAGATCGAGAAGCTGAAGGCCGATTTCGAGGCCAAAAACCGGGCGGCGGTGGAAGAGGCGGCGAAGAAGGCCCAGGCCGGGGCGAGCGGGGCGGATGTGGTAGCGACGATCAAGAAGGCGTTGGGAATCGCGGCATAGCTCATGAGTGATGGCCGTTTCAACTTCCTGTGCCAATACCAGATCGACTGGATCAATGAGACTGCGCCCGTCGCGGGGGCGGAGAAGAGCCGCCGCATCGGCTGGACCTATGCCGACGCGCTGCGGGAGACGCTCGCCCGGGCCGGCAAAAAGCCAGTGGCGTACAACCATTGGCACAGTTCGGCGGATATGACCGCGGCCGAGGAATACATCGGCTATTGTGCCGAATTTGCCCGCATGATCGAGGCCGTAGGCCGCGTCAGCGATGGCGTGGAAGAGTTGGTGGACGAGGAGACCGGCGAGGCCGCCAGGATCAACACGATGCGAATCGTGTTCGAAAACGGGCTGAAAATCACCGCCGGCAGCTCCAACCCCAAGTTCTTCCGCTCCAAGGGCGGCAGTGTGGGCCTGGATGAGTTCGCATTCCACCCGCAAGGGCGGGAACTGTACAAGGCGGCCCATGCCACCGCTCGCTTCTGGGGCTATCCGCTGCATTTCTGGTCCACCCACAACGGACCGGGCAGCTATTTCAACCAGCTGATCATGCAGACGAGGGCCGGAAAGCTGCGGGCGAAGATCCATCGCGTGACGGTGCTGGACGCCGTCGAGCAGGGGATCGTGGAACGCATCCGCATGCGGCGGGATCGGCTGAAGGACATCCCGGCGATCGACCCTAAAGCCCGCCAGGAATGGCTGGACGGGCTCCGCGCCGAGTGCCCTGACGACGACGTATGGAACGAGGAATACCTCTGCATCCCTAGCAGCGACGCCTCCAGTCTGCTGTCCTACGAACTAATCAACAGCGCGACCACGGAGAACCTGCAACTGATCCGCTCGGCCAACGACCTGCCGACCGACAAGGGTGAGTTCTACGCCGGCTACGACGTGGGCCGCCGGCATGATTTTTCGGTGCTTTGGGTGGTCGAACGCGTCGGCGATGTGCTGTGGACCCGCATGCTGCGGTGCCTGGACCGGGCGTCGTTCCCGGCCCAAGAAGCCCTGATCAATGCTCTGATGGCCAACTACCGTGTCCGCCGCATCTGCATCGACGAACAGGGCATCGGCGCCAATCTAGCCGAGAACGCGATGCGGCGGTGGAAGAGCCGTGCCGAAGGGGTCAGCCTCTCGGGTCCCGTCAAGGCGTCGCTGGGGGCGGCATTTCGGGATCGGTTCCTGGACCACCAGATCCGCATCCCCGCTTACGTCGACTGGGACGAATTCGACGACAAAGACCCGATCAACCGGATCATCAACCGCCGCAATCTGAGCAAGTCGCGGCATCGCGACGATTGGCTGAAAGAGGATCTGCACAAGACGAAGAAGAGCGTCACGGCTGCAGGCAATGTGCGTCTGGCGGCCGACAGTGACGCTGATGGGCACGCGGACGGTTTCTGGGCCGGGGCTTTGATGGCCGAGGCGGCCGGCGGCGTGCCGAAGGGGCCGATTCGGATCATGAAAAAGCCACTGGGCATGTGATATGGTGAACCTTTGGGCCAATGAGACGCATCCGGGATACGGCACGCTGGCCGTGAAGCCAGTGCCGTACCTCTCACGCGCGCAGAACCTGCGGGCGGAACGGCTCCGGCAGGCCCGGATGCTGTTCGAGGGCCGCCATCGCCAGTATTTCCTGGACGAGCCTCGCTCCCAGTTTGATTTCCCGGCGATGGAGGTCAATGGCCAGACGATCCGGCCCTACGCCGCCCTGAAGCTGCTCCGGCTCCTGAGCTACAAGAGCGCCGACCTGATCTTCGGGGAGAAGGCCTCCCTCAGCTGCGACAACGCGATCAAGCAGATGTACCTGGACGAGTTGGCTAAACGCAGCAAGGTACATTCCCGCTTCCACGCGGCGGCCGTGCAGGCCAGCTGGGCGGGCGGGGCGTGCCTCCTGTCCTGCCTGTGGCGGGAAAAGTCGTACATCATGACCACCGAGCCCGAGGAGATCTTCCCCGAGGGCTCGCCCAACCCGGACGATCAATTCGAAAGCTACCTGCTGTGCCGGGAGGCGACGGTCGGCCCGGAAGATCAGCCCATTCGCCTGCTGCTGGAAACGCACTATGGCCGCGAGGTCATCGAGCGGCGGGTGCGTCAGCTGGATCCGGACGGCCAGCCCCTGCGGGACTTGTCGCTGGATCTGTGGCCGGGGCCCGAAAAGGACCTGCCGCCGCGGGAATCGACCGGCGTCGGGGAAAACCTCGTCACCTGGATCCCCAATGAGATTGATGGAAAAAGGGGCGTCAGCGACTACGACGGGCTGATCGGCTCCCAGGACTCGGTCAACGCGGCCATGACGCAGATTGCCCGCGTCATCGCCCAGCATTCCGACCCGTTCCTGGCCCTGCCGGATGAGGCGTTCGATCAGGACGGCGTGTTCCGCCTGAAGAACAAGGCCATCAGCTTCCGCTCCAAGGACCAGATCCCCACCTATATCACCTGGGACGCGCAGCTGACGCCCGCCCAAACGGACCGTCAGTTCCGCCTCAACGCCTTTTGCATCGAAGCGGAGATGAGCCAGGTGTTGCTGGGGATCAAGGAAGGGGCGGCCCCGGACGCGGCCCGGAAACTGCGGCTGGAGGCCACCAACAGCCTGGCCAAGGCCAAGCGGAAGACCTTGAACCTGGAACCGGCGATACAGCGGGCCCTGGAAATCGCCCTGCGGCTCGATCGCGATGCTCGCGTCGCCGCGGTGGCGTTCCCGGACGTGCCGGTGGGTGTGGAGATGCACGACGGTCTACCCATCGACGACCTGGACGAAGCCAACGTCGTGGCGACCTATCGCGGAGCAGGGGCGATGAGCCTGGAAGATGCCGTCGAACGCCGCAAACGCGATCCCAAGGCCACCGCCGAAGAGGTGGAGCGGATCCGAAAAGAGAAGGCGGCGGCGACGCCGTCGATCCTGATGGACGAGAGCGGGGAAGGTGCGGAAACCGGCGAAGCGGCGAACGCGGGAGGAGGCGAATGATGCGAACGCTGGCGTTTTGGGTCTTTGTGTTTTTCGTGGCCTTCGGTGGATCAGCAATGGCCTTGCCTGAATTCTCAACTTCGGGGGTGCCCCAGGGGTCGATCGAGGAACTCGCACGCATCTACCGCGAGGCCTCCAAACGGCTTCGGCAAATGGTCCTGCACCCCACCGGCGGCACTGACGCCGCCCAGGAATTCCGGCGGGCAAGGGCGATCGCCCTTTCCGATCAAGTTGACCAGGTGCTGCTGGCCTTGAAGCGTCGCGTGTCGCCGTGGGCCAGCAAGAATGCCCTGGCGGCGGTTCGCGAAGGCCGGGCGACAGCGGAGCGGCAGGCTAGAGAGGCCGGCGTCCGTGTGCAGGGTGCGATCGTCGGCGGCTCCTTCCACTTGGTGGAACACCGGGCCGTCGGCTACGTGGCCCGGCAGATCGCGATGGATCTGAACCAGGCAGCGGACTCCATGGGCGATCGGGCCAAGCGGCTGCTGCGGAAAACCGCCCAGGAAGGGCTGGACGAGACGAAGATCAACCGCATCCTGGCCGGGGGGATCATCGAAGGCACGCCAGCGGCCACCATCCGCACCCTCCGCGAGGAGCTGCGGGCGGTGCACGGCGACACCGTCCAGGTGATCGACAAGAACGGCGATCCGATCAACTTTGAGGTGGGCTACTACGCGTCGCTGGTCGCCTGCACGCAAACGCGCACGGCCATGGTGGATGCCAAGCACGAACGGCTGGAGGCGATCGGCCTCGACCTGGTGGCCATCGTGGGACGGATCAGTGAAAACTTCTGCACGGCCTACCTGGGCGAGGTCTACTCGCTGTCGGGCAAGCACCCCAAATACCCCGCCTACGCCTCCTTGCCTTCGGGCGGTGCCCCCTTCCATC
>JBLNDH010000192.1:0-4415 GCA_050261455.1 Bacillota bacterium | reverse complement strand
GGGTGCCCCCCACGCCGCGGGATTCGCATCACTTGCCACTGGTGAGGCGGTTGACCAGGAAATCCTCGTAGGCGGACAGGTCCTTCCAGGAGGTGGCGGCGTTCACGGATTTGCCTTGCGGGTCGATGACGGTCATGCCATCGTCGGTCACGCGGATCTTGAGGTTCTCCATGTTCAGCAGGTCGGTGGAGAGGACCATGTAGGCGGCGACGGTGTCGAAGAGGATGGAACTGGCGGAGTCGGCGTTCTGGGGGTTGTTGCCACACCAGATGCGATAGTTCTCCATCAGAGCCAGGACGATGGGATCTTTGCTGTCGTGGACCTTGCGGTACTTGTCGCCTGTGAGGCGGATCAGGCCACAGGTGTCGAGGGGGGTGATGGTCATGTCCCAGGAGGCGGTGAAGGCGGCCTGGCAGGCTTTGGGGGCAAGCTTGACGTTGTACTCAGGGGCGGGCTTGGGGTTGGCGTCGTAGCCGAGACGGATGCTGCCATGCATGCCAACGAAGCGGGCTTTCTTGGCAATCTCGGGTTGGCGACGAAGGGCTTCGGCGATGTTTTGCACAGGGCCAATGGCCAGGAGGGTGACGGGCTTGGGAGAGGTCATGATGAGATCAATCATGGCCTGGACGCCATCCTGGTGGACCTTGCCGGGGTAGGATTTGAGGTCGTAATCGGCGACCCACTTGGATTGGGCGCCGCCGTTCTTGTCGTCGCTGCCAAGGCCGAGCCCGACGGGGATGTCGGTTCGGCCGGCGCGTTCGAGGAACTTGGCCAGGAGCTTGGCGCGGTACGGGGCTTTGAGGTTGTCGCCAACGACAAGCTTCAGATCGACCTCGGGGGATTTAAGGAGCAACGACAGTGCCCAGGTGTCGTCGATATCATCGCCGATGTCGGTGTCGAGGATGACGGGGATCTTCTCGGCTGCCAGACAAAGGGTGGAGATGGCAAGCAAGAAGATAAGGGTCGCGAGTGTTCGAAGACGCCAAGTCATGAAACCTCCTTGATGTCGGATGGGGGCATTATAGCTGGGGAGCGGTGAGGCGACAGAGCGACAGAGCGACGAAGCGACGGAGGGGAGAGGAGGGGATGGGGTGTCGGAGTAACGGAGTGGCGGAGTGGGTCAGCGGATCTGGGCGGGGATGCCCAAGATGGCAAGGTCGCGAGAAAGAATCTGCGGGGTCTGGAAGTGGAGGGTATGGAGGCCTACGGATTGGGCGCCGCGGAGGTAATCGAGGTTGTCGTCGATGAAGACGGTTTGGGAGGGTTGGGATTGGAGGCGTTCAAGGGCGAGGCGGTAGATGGCGGGTTCGGGCTTTCGGCAGTGCTCGCAACAGGAGAAGACCATGGCGTCGAAGATATGGGGTTGCGTGGTGTGAAAGAATTCGACGGCGGGGAGTTCGGTGTTGGAGAGGAGGCCGATTTTGTAGCCATGGCGTTTGAGGGAACGGGCGAGGTGCCACATGTCTTTTTTGGGCAGGTAGACTTCGCGGAAGACGGAGCCCCAGAGGGAGGGAAGCGAGGGGGTGGGGACGCCCAGGTCGGCGCACATGGCTTGCCAGAAAACGGATTCGGAGCAGTTGCCCTTTTGGAAGGGTTCGGCGTGGCGTTTCATGGCGGTGCGGAAGGCATCGGCGGAGACGCCCAGGGTGCGGCAGAACATGGAGAGCAAGAGAGGGGCGGGGTCGTCGATGAGGACGGCACCCCAGTCGAAGATTACGGTGTTGATGGAAGGCGTGGTCATGGGTGATGATGAGTAGACGAAGTTGGAAGGGGTGTGTCGAAGCGTGCCGGGCGAATGGCGCGTCGAGGGGGTTGGGGCCGCGAAACCGCAAGCGTGTGGGGGGACGGGACGGTGAAGAAAAGGTAGCAGCGCTTAATTGACAATTGAAACTTGGCAATTCCCAATTGCCAATTGTCGGAGAAACGTGACAAGGGGAGGGACATGGTCTGCAAGGGGTTGAGAGTCTTTCATCCGACGGAGACACCGATGAGGCGGCCGATGCCATAGGTGATGATGGCGGCGCCGAGGCCGATGAAAACTTGGCGAAGGCCGGAAAAGAGGACGGATCGGCCGGTCATGAGGGTGATGGCGGCGCCAATGAGAAAGAGGGCGATGGTGCTGGTGATAATGCTGCCGACGACGGCGGTGTGGCCGTGCAGGAAGAAGAAGGGGAGGATGGGGGCGATGGAGCCGGCGACGAAGAGGAGGAAGGAGGCGATGGCGGCCTCCCAGGCGGAGCCGCCAAGTTCTTCGGGATCGAGCCCGAGCTCTTCGCGGGCGAGGGTGTCCAGGGCGGTGTTGTGGTCAGAGATGAGCCTGGTGGCAAGGAGTTCGGCTTGTTCTTTGGGGAGGCCTTTGGCTTGGTAGATCAGGGCCAATTCCTGCTGCTCTTCGGCGGGGGCTTCGCGGAGTTCGGCTTCCTCGATGGCGAGCTGTTTCTGGGCCAGTTCGCGAGAGCTTTGGACGGAAAGCCATTCGCCCATGGCCATGGAGCTGGCACCCGCGAGGATACCAGCGAGGCCGGCGATGAGGACGTCTTTGGAGGAATTGGTTGCGCCGGCGACGCCCATGGTGAGGCTGAGGATGGAGACCAGGCCGTCGTTGGCGCCGAGGACGGCGGCGCGGAGGGCATTGCCGCCGATGGAACGGTGTCGGCCTTCCATGCGGGCGAGGACGCCTCCCTCGACGCCGGTGGCTTGGTGGCCGGCGATGGTGGAGAGGAGTCGAGCATGGGAATGCTCGGCATTGGAGAGTTTGGCTTCGCGGGCCTCGGGCTGATTGTCATAGCCATTGCGATCGATCTGTTCGCGGGTGGCGAGGGTGGGGACGATGAAACCGGGACCGAACTTGCGGGCCAGCCAGGCGAGGGTTCGAGCGCGGAACGAGGGTTGGCGCGAAGGGACGGATGCGCCGGCGAGGCGGAGCTTTTCCTCCCAGAAGGCGGCGTGGTCTTCTTCGGACTTGGCCAGGCGGCGATAGAGATCGACCAAATTCGGCTGAGATTCGGCATCGGCGAGCGTGTGATAGAGGGTCGCGCCGTCAATCTCGTTTTGCCGATTGGATAGCCAACGGTCGATCGTCGCTTTATCGGTCATGGCTGAGCCTTTCGCGGTTGCCAGAATAGCGGGTCCGCTCAAGCGGACCCTGCGGTCAGTGTGATCGTTAACAGTATGAGGGCGAGGGGCGGATGTCCAGAATCGGGATTGGTGACACGCTCAGGTGATGCCGGCGGTCGGGAAAGCCCACAGACTGGGGAGGGTTGGCGTTCTGAAGCGGAACGGATTTGCATTCGCCACTGGCGGGGGAAGTTGTGGGGCGTTTAGAGCGGTCGTTGAGTCGGTGTAGCGATCGGGCAACCGCTTACCGCCCCGCTGCGCGGGGCTTCACCAGAGTGCATGGGCGGGCCGCCCATGCCACGGTCGCGCACGGGCAAGAGGCCCGGGCTACGGTGGAGCCAGCGCCCGCTACACGGAATCGGAAACTGCTGTAGTCCGTGGGCGTTCATGCGATGATTCTGTGTAAAGGCGATACGTTATGGGGCGTGAAGGATCAGGTAGGGGAAGGAGGGGGAATTGGGGAAAGGGGGTGGAGTGGGGTTTCCGGTCTAAAGGCGCTCACAATCTCGGACGATTCCACTTCTGAGGTACCAAGATGGAACAAGTCAACGAATCGGCCGTGGAGATTGAAGATCGCCGGTCACACGAAACCAGTGATCGCCGCGAGACAAAGGCGGATCGACGCTGCAGCACGGATCGGCGTCAGCGGACGGCGGAGGAATCCGGGTATACGGGTCCGGAACGTCGGAGCGTGGTGGATCGGCGAACGGGCCTGGAACGGCGGCGTGGGCCGGGGAGGCGTTTGTCCGATGAACGCAAGTCGGCCGAGGAAGGGGAGATGAACGCCGACCAGTTTGAGTTCATCATGGCGATCGAGACGTATAAGAAGGTCAACAAGCGGATGTTCCCCACCTGGACCGAGGTGCTTGAGGTGATCAAGCAGTTGGGGTACCGCAAGGTGATGAACCGAGACATTCATTTGGAGAATGTCCCCGAGCCGGACGTGACGCACTGACGTACCTCAAAGGCAATGCGATGCGAAGCGGGTGAGGCGGCCAATGCCAAGGCCTCACCCGTTCTCATTTGGACGATTGGGGAGATTTCGCGCGACTCGGAAAGGTGACGACCGGCGTGAGGTAGAAGCAAGCGGCGGGAATTTGCGATCAATCGAGGTCGGCCATGATATGCGTCCGGCCCTAAATGAGTCCAACCCAAAGCGAAAGGGGTAACACGGAGGGTCCCAGGGATAATGATCTTTGACGATCTGATGGAGTAATAGCAATCCGGCAGACGGCCCTCACCCCAACCCTCTCCCGGAGTACCGGGCGAGGGAGTAAGACAGGGGCCTGCTCGATCGG
>JBLNDH010000191.1:0-4139 GCA_050261455.1 Bacillota bacterium | reverse complement strand
AGGGGAAGGGACGGGCAATGAGCGGCAGATCGGGTGGTCGCTGTATGCCTTGACCGGGCTGTATGACATCACACGCGAGCCTCGGTATCTGCATGCCTGCGAGACGCTGTGTACGCGACTCCTGGCGGGGCAGGCGCCGACGGGGCAGTTTGCCACGATCCGCTGGGATAACCGCATCGCGTTCTTCAATGGAATCGCGATGAACGGCATGCTGACGGTGTATGAACACAATCGGGAGGAGAAGCTGGCGGAGGGGGTGATGCGGGTGGCGAACCGCACGCTGGGGATGTATCCGGAGTATGCCTGCCGGACGTTGAATGCCTTTATCTGGGCGGCCCGGCGCACGAACGATCCGCGGTTTCTGGATGTTATTGAGCGCACGTGGGAGCTCAGTCAGGAGTATTTGCCGGAGGCCGTGACGACGGAGACGCATGCGTGGCATTTCCGGCAGTTCGCCGCGAAGTACGACCTGTTTCCGCTGTTTGAGAAGGGGCCGGGCGCTACATTGGATCCGGCCACGTGGCGAGGGGTGCGTGTGGAGAGGCCAGAGGTGGAAATCTACCTCCAGCCACAGTCGGGGAAGCCGGCGCCGATCCTGGTGGTGTGTGAGGGGCATGCCCAAGGGCGGGCGGAGTTGTATGACTTGGCCGGGCAGTGCGTTCGGGCTTTTGACCTGAAGGATGATCTTCGTGTGTTCCAGGCGGCGGCACTGGTGCTGCCGGAGGGCAAGGCGGTGTATCGGCTGCGATTGACCAGTCCCAAGGCCCGGGCGTGGCAGGTGCACTACGATGGGGCGTCGCGGGCGACGGTGTACGATCCGGTGGGGTCGGCGGTGTCGGACCTTTATCCGCGGGCGTATGGGTTTGTTGAGGAGGGGGCTAAGGAGATTTCGATCAAGCTGGAGGCTATGGGAGAAGGGTTTCACATGGCGACGCTGTACGACCCGCAAGGCCGGCCGGTGAGGACGGTGCGTCAGTTTGTCGATTTTCAGGACCCCGGGCGGTATGAGCTGGAATTGAAGACAGCGGTGTCGGGTGGCGGCGTGGGGTGGTCGGTGGAGGTGTACAAGGCGAAGGTCATCGGCGTGAAAGGGATGCTGCCGTATTGGGCGGGTGATGGGGAGCAGTTGTTTCATCCGGAGCGTGGGATGGAACGGAGGCATGCAGGCACGTAGGGACGCCGTGCCGAGGGAGGGTCTCTGATGGGGAGATGGCAGTTATCCGTTCTCATCCGGTGCTATTCCCCTTGCCCGGGTCTGTGAGTAAATTGTTTGCCCAGATGGAGGCCTGCGGGGAGTGCAGCTCGCCGGGCCGGTTATGATCCAAAGGAGACGTTGCATGGAATCGCTCGTAGGCATCGATATCGGCGGAACCAGTGTCAAGCTCGGGCTCATCGAGTATGGCGGTGACCAGTTTCGCGTGTTGAAGCAGTCGTCCGTTCCCACCCTTGCCCACGAGGACCCGGCGGTCTTTGTGAAATCGGTTGCGGATGGAGTGAAGGCGCTGATTCAGGGGGCGGGAAAGCCAAAGGTGGCTGGCGTGGGTGTGGGATGCCCCGGCTTGATCGATCCGTGGAAGGGGATTACACGGACGTCGCCGAACCTGCCGAAGCTGAAGGATTTCCCCTTGCGGGATCGGCTGAGCGACATGCTGGGGTTGCCGGTGGAACTGCAGAACGATGCCAACGCGGCAGTGCTGGGCGAGTGGATTTTCAGTCCGGCGTCCAAGGGGGTGAACAACCTGGTGCTGCTGACGCTGGGGACGGGCGTGGGCGGCGGCGTGGTGTGCGATGGGCACCTGCTGGTCGGTGCGGACAACGCGGCGACGGAGCTGGGACATATGAAGGCGGAATACCACAGCGACTACCCGTGCGGCTGTGGGCGCAAGGGATGCGTGGAAGCGTACGTCGGTGCGGCGGGAATCACCCGCACGGCCCAATTGATGATGAAGAAGGGGGGCAAGACGTTGCTGCAGCCGGAGAAGCTGACGACCAAGGACATTGCCCAGGCCGCCACCCAGGGAGATGCGATTGCCAAGGAAGTGCTGCGGACGACCGGCGAGTTCCTCGGCCGGGGCATTGCCCAGCTGATCGAAGTGTTCAATCCCGAGAAGGTGGTGCTGGGCGGCGGTGCGTCGGCGGCGATCGAATTCCTCAGGCCGGGCATCAATGCGGCGCTGGATCAATACGCGTCGTTTGCGTTCACCCGCAATCGGTGCAAGATCGAGCGGTCGGCGTTCCCGGATGACATCAACGTGATCGGTGCGGCGGCAACGTATGCCAACGCGCATCCGGCCAAGTAAACCCGATGCGTTGAAATCGATGGGTGTGTTCGTCGTATACAGCCCCGCATGAATATGCGGGGCTTTTTTTCTAGACGCGGTTTATTGGCCGGGCGCAAAGAGCGCCGGGGCGGCAAGAAGCTCTGCCCCGGCAAGAGAAGGACCCGTCAGATCGAGGCCATTGCGGGGGGATCGTCCTAGCGGTGCTTGTCTTTCTGTTTGCCCCAGGCCCAGGCTTTGCCTTTGTTCTCGCCTTTGAAATCGTCGAGGTTATCGTTCGAGTGCTTGGAGCTGGTTTGTTTGGTCTTATTTGAGCCGGCTTGGGTCTTGCCGTTGTTGTCGAGGATTTTGTCGCCACTGCTGGTGAACACGTCGGTGCCCTGGTTGCCGTCGAGTTGATCCAATCCGCGGCCGCCGTTGAGGGTGTCATCCCCGATGCCGCCGGCCAATTGATCGCAGCCGTTGCCGCCGAACAGCTGGTCATTCCCAGCGCCGCCATCGAGCTGGTCGTTGCCGTTGCCACCGTCGAGCGAGTCGTTGCCATCGCCGCCCTGCAGTTGATCATTTCCATTGCCGCCGAACAGGTTGGCGGGAAGGGATGTGCCGGTGATGGCGATGGCGTCGTCGCCATTGCCGCCGTAGACCACGATCTGGGTCACGGGGAACTGCGTGGTATCGAATAGTTGTGGGGACTGGTCGTTTACGATGACCTGGATCTGGTTCGGGCTGTTGCTGTCCACGACAACTTCGATGGAATCACTCCTGTTGGTTCCGAGGACGGTCAGCACGCCATCTTTCACGACGGATGACAAAAGCATCCGGTTTTCCAGCGTTTCGAGGCGGACCTCGCTCTCGCATGCCCCCTTGGAAATCGAATAGTCCCAATACGACATTTGCACCTCCATGAGTTAGCCGAACGCCTTCAACTATACGCACGAGTCCAGTGTGCCAGGCAAGCGGATGGAACAGAAAAATCGGTCGGGTGGCGGGCCGCTCGGGGGCGTGGCGTGGCTGGGCGGTACGCAATCATGTTGAATCGTGCATGTTTGCGGCTCCCGGGGGAGCCCGTTTCCGGCTGTATGCCCTGATTGCCAGTCCACTTGCGAATTGCGGTAGAATGAGCCCTACGATTGAGCGAATCGGAGGAGAAGATGCCCACGAGTCTTGCAGATCTGTTGGCGTTTGCCATTCCCGCGTCTGAGAAATGCCGGGAGGAAGCGGCGGCACTGGTGGCGGAGCATCACGCGGAATCGCCGGAGCAGGTGGCGCAGCATGCGGTGGCGCAAGCCAAGCGTTGGGCGGCGGCGGCGGGGTCGGCGACGGGGGCGGTGGCCAGCCCGCTGATCATGGTCCCGGCGGCGCTGGCGGACATGGCGGCGGTGCTGCGTATCGAGGGCGCCATGGCCGGTACGGTTGGGGCGCTGCTGGAGCCAAGTTCGCTGAACGATCCGGAGGCGTTTCGTGCGGATATTCTCGCCATTGTTTTCCCCGGCGTGATCAGTCAGGCGTTGCGGCAGTTCGGGTTGCGTGCGGGGCAGCGGCTGACGCAGCAGCTCATTCGCAAGTACCTGACGGAAGGGCTGGTGGAGACGGCCTCGCGGCTGGCGGCCAAACGGCTGATGGTCCAAGTCAGCGAGCGGGCGATTGTGAGCAAGACGGTGCCGCTGGTGGGGGCGGGGATCGGGGCGGGGTGGAACTGGCTGGAACTGCATGCGGTGGGGAACCGGGCGATTCGCTACTACCAGAAGAAATCGATCTCGGGTGAGGAGACGGGCAATCCATGGCAGTCGTTGCTGAATCGGCTGCCCTGGCGGAAGCGGGATCAGGGATGAGTGCTAAGTGCTGAGTGCTGAGTGCTGA
>JBLNDH010000190.1:0-14522 GCA_050261455.1 Bacillota bacterium | reverse complement strand
GGAGGGAGCCATGGCGACGGGATTCCGATTCAAGTGGTGTATGTGGTCGTACGGCTGATGTATCAGCACCCGGCGGTGGGCATACCGGTGGCGGCGATCGTGGTCGTGTTCGTTGTGCTGTCATACAACCAGGGCCAGTCGCGTCACCAGGGACACGTCATCCGGATGGGGGCGTTGGCGGGCGATGTGAATCGGCGGTGGGCGGCGTTGGCGAGAATTCGCGAGGGAGATCCAGGGTTTGATGAGGGCCTGTTTGGGCAGCGCGTGCGGACGGCATTTCTTAAGATTCAGCAGGCGTGGTCGGCGCAGGACCTGAGCGGAGTGCGGGCATTTATCTCGGATGGGATCCACGAGCGGTTTTCGCTGCAATTGCTGGAACAGCGGGAACTGGGGTATCGCAATGCGATGGACAAAGTGACGGTGGGCACGGTGGAGATCGTGGAGCTCCTGTCGCGTGGGCCATTTGATGTGGTGACGGTGCGGATCCATGCGGCGGCGGCGGACTGCCAGGTCTCACTGAAGGATGGGCGGGTTTTGTCCGGCTCAAAAGCGGTCGAACCCTTTGTGGAGTATTGGTCATTCCTGAGACGACACGGGACAAAGACCGAGCCAGGCCGGCCGATGCTGATCGAGGGAAACTGCCCGAATTGCGGGGCAGCGATCGAGATAAACCAGTCGGCCAATTGCCAGCATTGCGGGGCGGTGCTGCGGAGCGGGCAATATGACTGGGTCCTGGCGGAGATCACGCAGGCGTCGGAGTGGACGCCGGGTGGCGAGGGGAATGTCCCAGGGGCAGCTCAGCTATTGGAAATGGATCCGGGATTCAATCGGCAGCAGTTGGAGGACCGGGCATCGGTGATGTTCTGGCGACGGGCGATGGCGGATCGCCAAGGGACGGTTGGGCCGCTGCGGAAGATGGCGACGGCGGAGTTCTGCCAGCGGTATGAGCAGCGGCTGGGGGAGCAGGGAGGGCGAGCGTTCTTCGGGGACTGCGGAGTTGGGGCGGTCGAGGCCGTCGGCGTCGTGTGCGGGCAGGAGATGGACCGGGCCTTGGTGAAGATTCGATGGGCAGGCAACCGATTCGTCGTGGATAGGAATGGTCAGGCACAAAAGACCGATCGGTATTTGGTGACGGAGAGCCTGTTTGTGCTGGGGCGGAAGGCGGGTGCTCAGACACAAGTGGATCGGGTGATTTCATCGGCTCACTGCCCCCATTGCGGTGGGCCGGAGACGGACACGGCGGCAGACCGGTGCGAGTTCTGCGGGGCGGTGCTGAACGATGGAACGCACGATTGGGTGCTGATGGACGTGCTTTCGATGGTGTCGGGAGAGGCACAGCGACTTTTGGAGCAAGCGGGTGAGAATGGCCAATGGAAGGGTCAGCGCCAGGGCATGTCGGCAAGTAACCGGTTGGCGCTGATGGTGCGGGCGTCGCTTGCGGATGGGGAGGTGGGGGAAGCGGAGCGGCGCATGCTGATGGCGGCGGGGGCAAAGCGAGGGTTGGCAGCGGAGCAATTGGAGAGGATGATCGATGCGGCAGCCCAGAAGAGTCTTGATCTGCCGCAGCCGCGAGATCAGGAGGAAGCGAGACAATGGCTGGGCGGAATGGTGGCGATGGCGCTGGCGGATGGGGTAATCAATCGAGAAGAAGGGGAGATGTTGCGGCAGGTGGCCAGGAGCTATGGGTTTGGGGAGTATGATCTGAGGATGCTGATCAGCCGGCAACGGGCGGAGCTGGTGGCGGCGGCGCGGGAGGAGTTGAGGAGGCGGAATGGCAGGAATGGGGGGTAATACGAGGATTGATGAACAAATGCCCAGGGATAAATCCCTGGGCTTGGAGACATGGGAGCTCGGTCGAAGCGGCGGGGTTGCTTAGTGGGGAGAGAACCCAGGGAACAAGTTCCCTGGGCGTTAGATGGGATGGTGGGCTACATGACTTTGGGGCAGGGAAATTGGTATGAGGGACGCACGGGCAAGATGGCCCGTGCTACATTGGCGTGATTGTAGCGGAAGGAATCATGCATAAGACGGTAGTGATCAATGCGGTTGGGCTGACGCCGAGGTTACTGGGGGAGCATATGCCGCGGCTGAAGGGATTTGCGGAGGCGGGGGCGAAGGCGGCGGTGGGGTCGGTGGTGCCGGCGGTGACGACAACGGTGCAATCGACGTATCTGACGGGCACCTGGCCGAATGAGCATGGGGTCGTGGGCAACGGGTGGTACTTCCGGGACGAATGCGAGATCAAGTTCTGGCGGCAGTCGAACCGGCTGGTGCAGCGGTTGAAGGTGTGGGAGAAGGCCAAGGCGATCGATCCGCGGTTCACCTGCGCGAACCTGTTCTGGTGGTACAACATGTACTCGACGGTGGACTATGCGGTGACGCCGAGGCCGATGTACCCGGCCGATGGGCGCAAGCTGCCCGACGTGTGGACGCACCCCGGGGATCTGCGGGGGCAACTGCAGGCGGAGCTGGGGCAGTTTCCACTGTTTCTGTTCTGGGGGCCGGCAACATCGATTCGGGCAACGCAGTGGATCGCGGATTCGGCACTGTGGGTGGATCGGCGGTTTGATCCGACGCTGACGCTGATCTACCTGCCGCATTTGGATTACTGCCTGCAGCGGGTTGGACCGAAGGTGAATCTGGTCGCGAAGGATTTGAGCGAGCTGGACGGGGTGTGCGGGCAGTTGATCGATTACTACCAAGCCAAGGATGCACGGATCATCGTGTTGTCGGAGTATGGGATTGGGCCGGTGGATCGGCCGGTACATCTCAATCGCGTGCTGCGGCAGGCGGGGTTGATTGCGGTGCGGGAGGGGTTGGGGCGGGAGGTGCTGGACGCGGGGGAGAGCGCGGCGTTTGCGGTGGCGGATCATCAGGTGGCACATGTGTATGTGAATGATCGGCGGAAGCTGGCGTTGGTGAAATCGTTGATCGAGGCGACGCCGGGGGTGGAGCGGGTCTTGGATGAGGTAGGGAAGCGGGAGATGCATCTGGACCATCCACGCAGCGGGGAACTGGTGGCGCTGGCGGAGCCAGATGCGTGGTTTACGTATTACTACTGGTTGGACGATCGACGGGCGCCGGATTTTGCGCGGACGGTGGATATCCATCGCAAGCCGGGGTACGACCCGGCGGAGTTGTTCATCGACCCGGACATCAAGATGCCCAAGGCGAAGCTGGCGTGGACGCTGGCCAAGAAGAAGCTGGGGTTCCGGACGCTGATGGAGGTGACGCCATTGGATGGCTCGCTGGTGCGGGGATCGCATGGCATCGCAGCGAGGGCCGAGGAGGATGGGCCGGTGTTCATTACGGGGCAGAAGCAATTGCTGAACCGATCGACGATTGCGCCGACCGAGGTGCATGATTTGATTCTGAGGCATTTGCAGGAATAGGGAAAGCGACGAAGCGACAGAGCGACGCAGCGACGAAGGGAGGGGGTGAAGGCGCGAATGCGGGAAGGGGCGAAGGGAGATTGGGAACAATTGGGAGCGGTGCATGTCAAAAAGAATGCAGGGATTGCGATAGCGGCGGGTATGATGCCGGAGTAGTTCCCGTTTGCGTGTACGTGTTGCGCGGAACCCTCATTCTGGCCCTCTCCCGGAATACCGGGCGAGGGAGAAGAGGGAGGAGGAGCGGCACGCAATAGCGTGCCCTACGCAGCCAATATGGGGAAGGAATATGAACAACGGCCAGGATATTCTGCTGTCCATCGATCAGGCGTGGGTGCAGTTTGGCGAACTGGTTGCGGTTCGGGATGCCTCACTGCAGCTGCATGGCGGCAGTCTCGTGGGTTTGATCGGGCCCAATGGAGCGGGGAAGACAACGCTGCTGCGGGCGGCGGCGGGGTTGCAGCCATTGACGCGAGGGACGATGAAGGTGCTCGGGATGCCGGCCGGGCCGGGGCAACGCGAGGCGTTGCGGTATATCGGGTTCACCCCGGACACGCCGCCGGTGTATGAGGACATGACGGTCCGGCAGTTCCTGCGGTTTATTGCACTAGGGTATGACCTGGGGATGGGGCAGGTCGATGAGCGGATCGACTTCTGGCTGGAGAAGGTGTGGCTGACGGAAAAAGCGAACCAGAAGATCAAGGCGTTGTCGCGGGGGATGCGGCAGCGGATCGGGATCGCGCGGACATTGCTGCCCAATCCGATGGTGATTCTGCTGGATGAGCCCGCGGCGGGGTTGGACCCGGCGGGGCGCGTGCAATTCCGGCAATTGCTGTGCGACCTGCGAGAGCAGGGCAAGACGCTGATCGTCTCGTCGCACATCCTGGCGGACATGGACGAGTATTGCACGCACATTGCGATCATGGCCCATGGGACGATTCTGCAATTTGGGACGGTGGCGGAAGTGGCGGGCGCGGCCAGCGGAGTAACGTGCCGGTATACGATTCTGCTGGCCCGGCCCATGGCGGGTTTGGGGGACCTGCTGGGGAACATTACCGGGGTGGAGGACGTGCAGGTCGATCGGGAACGCGTCACGCTGGAGTTTTACAGCGATCGCGAGGAAGCTGCGGGGCTGCTGGCCAAGCTTATTCAGCAGCACGTACCGGTGGCGTCGTTCTCGGCCAATGCGATCGGGCTTGAGGAAGCGTATCTGCGGACTGGAATCAAACAGGTGGACTAATGGCAGCAGATCTCCCCTTCGGCAATGCGATTGCCTGGGCGCACATTCAATTGCGCGGCGGCTGGAAGAACCTGGCGATCACCACCATCGGGTACATCCTGCTGGTGGCGGTGCTGATCGTATTTTCCCTGCGGATGAACCCGAAGCATGTCACGCTGATGTTGTCGGGCTGGACGAGCGGCTTGCTGTGGATTCAGACGGGCATCCTCCTTTTGTTTGGCTGTGGGACGGTCAATACGGCGCTGCGAACGGACCTGAGCAGCCGCATGATCGAATCGCACCGGATCATGCCGGTGTCGCCGGTGGGGGCTGTTTTGGGGTATCTGCTGGGCTCTGCCAGCCAGGTCCTCTGTTTAGCTTTCGCGACATTTCTGATCGGGCTGGTCACCAATATTGGAGCGGGGACGCCCGCCACGTTGTGGATCGTACCCAATGTGGTACTGGGGAGCTTCGCGCTTTTCGTATGGATGGTGGTGCTGTTTGCCGGTTTCACCAGCAAGCATGGAGCACGCGTGCTGTTGATTCTGTTCGTGGTGGCCATCACCAGCCGGGGGATCGCGTTAACGCTATGCCCGGCGTTGCTGGTTCTGACCAGTCCGCTTCTTCGCGACACGGTTTACGAACGGAGTCTTCGGGTTGCCACCTTGGACTGGCAATATGCCGTCGCCATGGCGTTGCAGGCGGCTATCGGAGGGATTCTGCTTATTGGGGCGAGCCGGAAATACCGGCGCGATGATGCGGCAGCGCTGCCGACGACCTTGTCACTGTTGCTGCTGGCGACGTGGGTGGGCACTTCCGTTGTAGGCCTTATGGGCTGGGAGCAGTTCGCGGCCGGGAGTTTCTGGCGGCATACGGATGTGGATTCGCACACCCAATTTCTGTCTACCCTGGCGGTCAGCATACTGCTGGCGCTGTTTCCCCTTGGGGCGGCGGCACAGGCTGAGGAAGAATGGCGGCGTCATGGTAGTTGGATTGGTTCGGGTTCGGCGCGGCGGCCGATGCCCGCGATCCTGGCCGTGGCGCTCGCAGCCGGCATCGTGATGGGGCTGCTGTGGGTGGCACCGCAGTCATCTACATCCCAGTGGGAGACGACGGTCCGGGCCGGGATGGCAGTAACGATGTTTCTGCTCTCAACGGGCTATGTCCTGCGCATGGTCCAGCGTCTGAGCAGCAAACGCATTGTGGTCGTCGGGTTGTGGGTGGTCCTGAGCTGGATCGGGCCATTCGTGATCGACCTGATACGGCATGGAGCATCGACCGATCCGGACGACGAGTTTCTCACCGTCATTTCCACGTGCAGCCCGCTGGGGACGTTGATCCAGCTTTGGGATCGCAGGCCGGTGGACACCACGGTGGGGCTGGCTGTCCAGATGGGGCTGGTCGTTTTCACGGCCTTATTGTTCTACGCGACGCGAAGGCGCGAGACGACAACGACTGCGCCTGGCTTTCCGGTGGTGTATCCACCAGCTTCCAACGGGTAAGGGTTTTCGGTTCTGTCGGCTTGATCGTTCGAAGGGCGAGCGTGGGAGGATAATTGATGAGGGAACCTGAAGTCCGGATCGCGGGGCGCGTTCGGTTTTAATCAGCTAGGCTGCGCAGCAATCCTGCATTATGCTGGTGACATAACTCACGTCAGCGGGAGGCAGCCATGAACGTGCCTGTCAAGAAAGGGATGCTGCTGCGGCATCAAGGCCGGCTGTACTTTGTGGATAGTTTCGTGGAACGGCACAGCGGGCAGCAGAAACCGGCCGTGCATGTGACGTTGCGAGAGGCCATGGGGGGAAAGCATATCGAACGAACGCTGGACGAGTTGATGCCCTTGGAAGAGGTCGCCTGCAGCTACCGGACCGTGCAATACCTGTATCCCAAGGGGGCGGCCCGAGTGTTCATGGACAGCCAGAGTTTCGAGGAATTGGAGCTGAGCGGCGTGGCGTTGCAGGGGTTTGAGCCATTCCTCAAGGAAGGCGAGGAGTTTCGGGTCCTGTTCGCGGGCGAGCAGCCGTTACGACTCGATGTGCCGGAGTCGGTCGCGCTGATGGTTGCGGATACGGCGGCCCCCACGCATGCGGTGGGGACGTCGGCGAACATCATGAAAGAGGCTCGGCTAGAAAATGGCCTGCAGGTGCGTGTGCCACTGTTCATCAAGACCGAGGACATGATCCGGATCAATACGCACACCAGGGAATATCTCGGCAAACAGACCTGACAGGGAAAGCCCGTTGCCCCCTATGGGTTCGCGCATGTGCACAGGTGGGTTGTCACCCAGCGTGAGTGTGGACTTCGCGGTCGTGGCGGCGGACACCGATAACGCGTTGATAGCATCCCCCGATGACATAGCCGGCCGCGGGAATCGCCCGCGAACGGGTTACGATGTACAGAGCCCACACGGGGTCGGCTTGGCGTCGAGGCAGTTGGACGGCAAATGCGCTGCCGGTGCGAAGGGGCTCCCTGTGGACAATGCTGATTCCCCGCGAAGAGAGCTCACGGACGCGCGTCGCCAGGGGTGCACCGATCACCGATTGGGCATGGATACGCAGAAGCGTGCTGCGGAATGACAGCGGAGCCCGCGCCACGAGCCGTTTCTCATCGCGGTAGCCATCAAATCCGATCGTCCGATACCCGATAATCTGTTCAAAAAGGTCGGGAGCCAATTCCATAGAGCTCATCCTCGGTCATGCACCCCTGAGCAACTGGTGGGAGTATTGCCCCCGGGGTCCAGACCGGCCAATCGGAGCCGAGGCAAAATGATTATCGGGAACTCTACGCGGTTAAGCCGGCGAGTCTGTAGGGACGGAACGGGCCGAGGTTGATATCGGACGGCGAGGCGAGCGGAGCGGGGCAATCGGGTCTTGCGGGCAGCCACGGAGCGAGGAATCGGCGATATGACGGGGTTGGGTCCGCGAAACCGCAAACGGGGACGGGGAGAGTCGGGGCAAAGCGCAGCTTTGTCGCCGGCGTGGAAGAAGAAGGATTTGCGGAGGCTCAATTGGCGGACGTATGGGAATTGCATTGCGCCGTCGCGGCCACCGGCGGCGCTGCCAGTTGCAGATGGCATTGTTCCGCCGGCACATCGTTGATGATCTCCAGCATTTCCAGAAGGTCGCGTACCGGCCGACTGCCAATGGAGGTAATAATGCTGCCCGGCGTCACGCCCTGCTTCGACAGCGGGCTGTCCTTCTCAACCCCAAGCACCATGACTCCGCTCGCGGAGGTTTTCCCATGGCCATCGCTGCAGTTGGATGAAGCTTGCGCCAGGAGCAGGCCGCGCCAGCGCAATCGCTGCGACTCCCGCCAGATGCCGGCGTTGGGCAATTGGCGGCGGCGCAGGGTGACGTTGATGACCGAAGAGCGATCGTCCCGGCGTATGGCCACCTTGATGGGGGTGCCAACGGGACAAGAACAGACCAAGGCGCTCAGATGGTCGCTGCTGTGAACAGCTTCGCCGTCCATCTCCGTGATGATATCGCCGACCTTCAAGCCGCATTCGGCCGCGGGGGATTCGGGCTCAATGCGCTCGATGTAGGCTCCGCCCGCCGCCGGCAATTTGGCGGCCGCTCGTTGCTGCGGCGTGGGGATGGTCACGGTGACGCCGAGGTAACCGGCAACCACTTCGCATCCTCGCTTCATGCTGTTGATCCGCGCCATCACTCGATCGGTAAGCGGAATGGCAAACCCGATACCATTGGCGTTTCCATTGCCGAAGGTGGTGGCGGTGTTCACGCCAATCACCTCGCCATCCAAGTTCAATAGCGGCCCACCGGAGTTGCCCGGGTTGATCTGGGCACTGGTTTGGATGAGATCGACATAGAGCCGATCCTCCTGCTTGGCCAGATCGGGCAGCGAGCGTCCCAGTGCGCTGACGACGCCGATGGTCATGCTCATCTGTCCCTCGGCCGCCAGACCGTGCGGGTTGCCCAAGGCGATCGTCCACTGGCCGCGCTGAATGCCGTCGTATTTGCCAAGGCGCACCACCGGCAGGTCTTTCGCGGGAATCTTGATCACCGCCAAGTCCATGCGCGGATCGGAACCGACGACCATCGCCGGATACACCTTGCGATCATCGGTGGTGATCCAGATCTGTTGGGCATTCTTGATGACGTGTTCGCTGGTGACGATGTAGCCGTCGGGATCGATGACAAACCCGGTGCCCACCATCCGCCAGGCGCGGTCGATCATCGACCGGAGCTTGTCGGGGCTCATCTCGTCGGTGCGAGCGGAGCCAGTGGCGTCAACGATGCTGCTGGGGGCGGAGATGGCCACAACCGATGGCGAAACCTGGTTCGCAACCTTGGCAAATCGACCTTGAAGCATCTGCAGGAGCGAGAGCGAATCGCCCTGCTGGCTGGTGCTTGCCACACTATCTTCCGTGAAATCGTTTGCCGCCGCAGCCGAACGCCAGCCAGTCACGAGCACAGCCAGCACAACGAGCAGCAACACTGCCCCGGCTTGCGATTGGAGATGCGAAGGACGTCTCATTGCACAACCCGTAGCAGTACAGCCTACGGATACAGCCCACCTCACTGGCTACTGGCGTAGATCAGACCGGAGCACAAGCACAACCGGCTCCTTGGGGAGCGATTGTCTTGCGATCACGCCAATGCGGAGAGGTACCGCTGTATGCGGCGTTAAGCCCATGTCAGCCCCTGTCCGGAAACATCCCGGACTCAGTACACCGAGGTCCTTCCCTGTCTGCCCGCAAGGTGTACACGCCCGTAGGGGCACGCGCTGGCCAGGGGAGGGATGATCCCGCCCGGCATCGCGTGATCTCCCTTTTACTGAAGAGTTAACCGTTTCTCAACAGGATTCGGCCGAAAAACCAGGCCTGTTGCGCAAATCAGCCAGCGGTATGTCCGCCATCTCACACAAAAGCGGATTTGGCGCGGCGACGGATGGCGATCCGTGCCATTCAGTGTCGCCTTCGGCGCGCGAGGCTTCCAGAAATTGCGGCCAGCGTCAGCGCGGTCACAGCTGTGGCAGCCAAGATCCGGGGGTAAGGACTGGCGATGGGAGGTGGCACGGAAACAATGCCATCCGCATCGGCGATGGCGGGCTCGCGCACGTATCGGCCATCAGGTGGAATGGCCAATTCACCAAATCGATCCGCCAGACGATGCAGCGCGCTTCTGGCGTCTATGCCGGTAATGGGAATGCCATGGCCCGTGGCAGCAATCTCAGGGTCCAAAGCAGCAAGGTGCCGAACCGACTGCCAGGCAGCCATCCAATCAATGGTGAAGTACGCCGGGGGACCATGAATCTGCTGATGATTGGTCAGGACCGCCAGAAGCGATTCCTGCTTCTGCGTAGTGAATGCGTCGCCGGCGATCAGCGTGCGATCGGAATCGCGGTAGAGGGAGATGTGGCCGGGCGTGTGCCCGGGCGTGTGAATCCATCGCCAGCCGGGCATGTGCGGCACCGAGCCATCGATTGGAAGGGGCTGAACCATGCCATCCAGATCGATTGCGCGGCGCGGGTATAGCGGCGCCAGACGGGCCATGAGCCCGCCACCAACCGCCGGATCCGGCGGCGGATAATCCGACCGGCCGGTGAGGTAGGGAAGCTCCAGTTCGTGGGCATAGACCGGTACCATCCAGCGATCGAGCAGCTTCTCCAGTGAACCGACATGATCGAAATGGCCATGCGTCAGGATGATCGCCTGAGGGGCGAAGTCGCCATATCGCTGCGCAGCGGCTCGCTCGATACGAGAAGCAAAGCCCGGCAGGCCGGTATCGACCAGAACCCACTCAGAGGAACCCTCTGGGCCAATCAAGTAGAGGTTAACCATCGCCGTCTGGAGCCAAGCCAAGTCCGAAGTAAGCTCCGATGCCAAACCGCCGCGAGCGGTGAGCCGTTGATGGAGGGTTTGAAGTTGCATAGGCCGAACTAGTAACATCCCTGCACAAAACGGGAACGTTACAAATCGGCGGCAACTCTCAGCTTCGGCCTTCTTCTCGGGCCGCTTTCAATGAATCCTGACTTTGGAGCACCTTCACCCCTGCCTTTTTCATGTGTTCGATCGCCGCCGCAATATCGCCGGGCTTCAGCTCCACGCCGCGGCAGGCGTCTTCGATCAGGAAGGTGTTGAACCCAAGCTGTCGAGCATCGAGCGCGGTGGCTTTGACGCAATAGTCCGTCGCCAGGCCCGCCACGTAAACGTCGTTCACACCCTTGTCTTTCAGGTACTCCGCCAGGCCGGTTGCCTTGCGATGGCCGTTGTCGAAGAAGCCACTGTAGCTGTCGATGGCGGGATCGGTTCCCTTGTGGAACACTTTCTCAATCCGCTGGATCTCCAACCCCGGCACAAAATTCGCCCCGGGCGTGTTCTGCACGCAGTGCACGGGCCAGAGGATTTGCGGCAGGCCGTTCAGATCAATCACTTCGCCGACCTTTCGGCCATGGGTTGCCGCAAAGCTCCCATGATCGGCCGGGTGCCAGTCGCGCGTGGCGACAACCAGATCGAAATGGGGCTGAAGCCGATTGATCACGGGAAGCACGTGGTGGCCCTCCGGCACGGGCAACGCTCCGCCGGGGACGAAATCGTTCTGCACATCGACGATGATCAGGGCTCGCATACAGTCCTCAATTCGGTCATGTCACGTCGCCGGGCTCCCATTGTTGCTCACACCGCGAGCCTTGAGGATAAGCTTGGTTTTCAGTTCATGCAGCCGCTTTTCCAGGCCGGCGGGGTATTCGTGGGGATTGATGAAGCGTTTGATCCCGCTGTGGAAGCCGGCCAATTGCTCCTGAACGCGGCGGCGGGATTCCTCGATGCGGGGACTCTGATAAACCAGCCGGCCTTGACGGAAAATGGGCACCAGCAGGTCCTCATGCGCCGTGCCGGCGAGGAGAGTCTTTCGGCGTGTCATGTCCAAGGGATCGACGATCGTGCAAGTCGGGGAAATCCCCAAGAGCTCATCGTAGATCGCATCGCCGACAAACTCCCGGCCCTGGCGGAACCGACGGACCTGCAGAATGCCGGGCGTCGAGATCTTCGCCGTCTGCTCCGAAAGCTTGATCTTGTACTGCCACGAGCCGTCCTTGTCGCGCAAGGCGGAGATCTTGTAGACGCCCCCAAGGGCTGGCTGATCGTATGCGGTTGCCAGGCGGGTGCCGACGCCCCACATGGTGATGGTCGCCCCCTGATCCTTCAGGCTGGTGATGATGTTCTCATCCAACTCGCTGCTGGCCAGGATGCGTGTGTTCCTGAATCCCGCCTCATCGAGGATCTTGCGGGCTTCAATGCTCAGATACGCCAAGTCGCCGGAATCCAGGCGAATCCCCTGAAGCTCATGCCCGTTCTCGCGCAGCCACCGGCCGACCTCGATCGCATGACGGACCCCCGCGAGCGTGTCATAGGTATCGACCAGAAAGATGCAGTTATTGGGCATGACCTGGGCATAGGCCTTGAACGATTCGAGCTCGCTATCAAAACACATGACCCAACTGTGGGCGTGGGTACCACGGACGGGAATATTGAAGAGCTTGCCCGCCAGCACATTGGAGGTGGCGGCACATCCGCCCACGTATGCAGCCCGGCTAGCGGCAATGCCGCCATCGATCCCTTGCGCGCGACGCAAGCCAAATTCCAGCACGGGCTCGCCATGGGCGGCGATGCAGACGCGAGCGGCTCGTGTGGCAATCAGCGTCTGGAAATTAATCATGTTCAGCACGGCCGACTCGAGGATCTGCGCCTGCAGCACCGGCCCGACGACGCGGATCAAGGGTTCCTGCGGAAACACAACCGTCCCCTCAGGCACCGCATCGATATCGCAGGTAAGCCGGAGCGTGCGAAGGTAATCGAGGAATCCCGGCTCAAACAGCGGCTTGTCGTCATCGCCCGTCAGGGTGCCCAAATACTTCACATCATCATCGGTGAAGCGGAGGCCACTGATGTAATCGATCACATACTGAAGTCCACAGGCCACAGTGAACCCGCCGCCAAAGGGGGGCTGGCGAAACTGCATGTAAAAAGCACTTTGGCGATCGGCCATTCCCAGCTTCCAATAGCCATAGGCCATCGTCAGCTCGTACAGGTCGGTCAGCAAAGCCAGCGAATCCTTGTAGAGTTCGGTCGTTATGCTCATGCCGACGCCTCCATTCTTATTACTCTAGCGGCAGATTCACGACGGAGAGCACGGAGGCAGAATAGATTCTGCCTCCGTGCTCTCCGCGAACTCTGGGGTGAGCCATGGACAATCCAGACAGCCCTGCAGGCTATTTGTCCAGGAGCTTCTGCTCTTTGAGCCATTGGGCGCAGCGGGCGGGCCAAGTGGCCACTTCGCCGCCGTTCATGCCCAGGCCATAGCCATGGCCACCCTTTTCATACAGTTCCAGGCGACAGGGGACGTTGGCTTTTTGCAGAGCGTCGCGGAATTGCAGACTGTTCTCTACTTTCACGCCATCATCCTTCGCATGGACCATGAACGTCGGAGGGGTCTGTGGCGTGACCTGCAGCTCGTTGGAGTATTCCTCGACCAGCTTCTCATCAGCATCCTTTCCGATCAGAGCGTTTCGAGAACCCTCATGGGCGATCGGCTTTTTGAAGGTGACGACGGGATAGCCGAGGATCATGAAATCCGGCCGGCAACTCAGTCGCTCCACCGGATCGGAGGCATCGGGCTTTCCCGCATCGAAATGGGTGCCGGCCGTGGAGGCCAGGTGTCCGCCGGCGGAGAAACCCATGATGCCGACGCGTTTGGGGTCCAGATGCCATTTTTGGGCATTACTGCGAACCAGCCGGATGGCGCGCTGGGCATCCTGGAGCGGCCAGGGCTTCTCGTTGGCCGAGAGTTCCGGGTGCGGCATGCGGTACTTGAGGATGACACCGGCCACGCCGATGGAGTTCAGCCAGCGGGCCACATCATGCCCTTCGCGATCGATCGCCACGCCGACGTAGGCGCCGCCGGGGCAAATCACCACCGCGGCGCCGGTGGCCTTGTCCTCCGAAGGCATATAGACCGTCAACGTCGGCACGGTCACGTTGGAGATGAAGCGATCCACCTTGCCGGGCGTCAGATCGGTAATCTTCTCCTTATCCTGGCTTGTGGTCGGATCCTGATGGGGCCACAGCGGCAAAACCAGGGGTTCCGCCGCGAGGGCAGAAGTCCAAGAGCAAACCACGACAGCCAGAACACCGATTGCGCGTGATAAGAAAGACATGGGCCACTCCTTAAAATGGGTGCCCCGCTGCCGGTTCAATCTGGGAAACAGGGGGCCATCCTGCCTGGAAGCTACCCTGGCATGCCATGATGTGCCAGTCCCTTGAGCAGCATTGCGGCGTAATTCGGGTTGGTGGAAGAAAACCCCCACCCAACACAACAGTATTCCGGACGCATTGTGGATGCGGAACACGATCGCTTTTGGGAGAAATATGAATCACAGACTTCTATTGGCCGGTCCCGCGGCCCTGGCTGTTGCCGCTGCCGCAGCGATGTTCGTCGAGGCACAACAAAGCCCTGGGGCCAATCGCCCAGAAGCTGCCAACCGCTCGGAAGCCAATCGTGCTGCGCCTCCCCGCGACGGAGCGCCCACGACTCGCGATTTCTTCATGCCGGCCGACGGCGGCCCACCGGATTTCGGCCCCGGGGGCCCACCGCCTTTTGGCCCGGGAGGCCCACCTCCATTTGGCCCCGGGGGTCCAGGTGGCCCAGGAGGACCCGGTGGACCGGGAGGTCCCATGGGGCAGAAGCGTGAACTGGTGAAGCAGTTCGATAAGGACGGCAACGGCCGGCTGAATAAGGAGGAGCGTCAGGCCGCTCGTGATTTTCTCAAGAAGGAACAGGCTTCGAGGCAGGCCCAATTTGGGTCCAGATTCCCGGGTGGTTTCGGTGGCTTCGGCAGGCGGGGTGGGCCCGGCGCAACCACCCGCCCCGCGGGTCCTGGCATGTTCGGGCCAC
>JBLNDH010000189.1:0-15324 GCA_050261455.1 Bacillota bacterium | reverse complement strand
CCCGCCACCCTTCTTTTGTAGGTGACCTTCGTTGCCATGAGAGCCCCGCCCTTGCGGGCCGCCGCCAAACCGAGCGGCAACTCAAGGCGGGGATGATCAATGAAAACGATCGATCCGACTGTAGAAAAACGGAGCCAGCGTCCGATAATACTCAAAAGGTAGTGAAACACCTGTGAGTGACGTACTGGAACAATCCGAAGTAGATGCCTTGCTGGCAGCGGTCGATACCGGGCAGGTTCAACAGCAACAGCAGGCACAGAATGGATCGGGCGGCGTCGCGGCGATTTTCGGCAGCGACGGCCGGGTCCCGGCGGATGTCCGGACTTATGACTTCAAGCGGCCGGAACGTGTCTCCAAGGATCAGATGAGGGCGCTGGAGGGGTTGCACGAGGGGTTTGCCCGAAACTTCGGGGCGGCGCTTTCGGGCTATCTGCGCACCATCATCGAAGTGAGCGTGGCGAGCATTGAGCAGCTCACTTACAGTGAGTTCATCCATTCACTGCCTAATCCCACGTGTTTTAATCTGCTCAAGGCGGAGCAATTGGATGGCCAGCTTTGTCTGGAAATCAGCCCGCTGATCATCTACCCGATAATCGATCGGCTTCTGGGGGGGAGCAATGCGGATCTGTTCATTCCCCAGCGGCCTTTGACGCAGATCGAGCAGCGGTTGGTATCGCGCATTACCGACCGAGCGACGCACCATCTGTCGGAGGCCTGGAGCAACCTGACGCCGGTCACGTACTCGGTTCAGGATTTTGAGAGCAACCCGCAGCTGGTGCAGATCGTACCGCCGAACGAAACAGTTGTGGTGATTGGGTTCGAGCTGAAATTGGGCAATCGAACAGGCATGATGAATCTGTGCATTCCGTACAACGTCATCGAGCCGATCATGAACCTGTTGGCGGCCCAGAATTGGTTCAGCTATCACCGCAAGGGATCCCAGGAAGACCATCTGCGAAAACTGACGGGGAACGTCTGTAGCGCGCCGGTGGAGGTGCGGGCATTCCTGGCCCAGACCACCATCAAGGTCAGCGATCTGCTCTCGCTTCACGTCGGAGACGTGATTACCACGGACAAGGAATCTTCGCAGGAGGTTCTGGTCCAGATTGAGGGCAAGAACAAGTTCCTGGGTCGGATCGGGCAATTCCGGGGGAACCGAGCCATACAGATCACCCGGCATGCTCAGCAGATCACAGAGGAGCCGGCCGCCGAGGCAGAGGGGACCAGACGATGAGCCGACCGACGTCCGCGCGAAGCACACGTGCTGGCGGGGAAGGCTCGCGTGGTTCCAGTCCGTTGCTCCGCGCCTTGCAGGGATATTTCGCCGCCTCCGAATTACCGCTGACCGTGCTGGTGTTCCTGTTGCCCCTGTTGGTCCTCTATGAGGTGGGAACGCGGTACTTCGCAATCGATTGGATTCGCCAGGCCGAGACGCGGGTGTTGGCGTTCACCATGATGCGGGAGTTCATGGAGATGTTTGGGGCCAACGGACGCTATCTGCCGAGCCTGGCGGTAGTGGGGATCCTGTTGACCTGGCATATCGCACGAAAAGACTCCTGGCAGTTGCAGGTGGGCACGGCAATGGGGATGGTGGTGGAATCCGCCCTGCTGGGATTGCCGCTGCTGGCTTTGAGCAATCTGCTGCGTCACTACCTTCCCTTGTATGTCGCCGGGAATGCCACGCGGGGTTTTGTATTGGCGATAGGAGCTGGGATATATGAAGAGCTGGTCTTTCGGCTGGTTGCCTTCACCCTCCTTAACATCCTGTTGATTGATCTGCTGAGAATTCAGAAGGGGCCGGCATATCTACTAATAGTGCTCAGCTCGGCATTTCTGTTCGCCGCCTACCATTACTGGTCCCCGCAATCGGCACCATTTCGGCTATCGGATTTTGTTTTTCGCACTGTAGCGGGGGTGTATTTTGGGGCGTTGTTCATGGCTCGCGGTTTCGGCGTAACTGCTGGATCCCATGTAGCTTATGACATGTACTATTTCGCTCTGCGGGCGATGGCCGGAATGTAACCCGGATTATTTTCTACTCTATTTGGGCTAGTACTAGCTATAATGCGTCCCTAACCCGCCTGCAGGGTGCAGGCGATTGTCCAGTCTCGGCGGCGGAAGTGCCATTAGGGAAGAGTGGCTGGCCTTCCGTGTAAACCTCGTAGTGGGCACGAGATAAGATCCCGCCGTACCTTACTAGACGGGAGTGGGAGTTCCTCTTCCGTCGCAAATGGCGATGGGGCTTTTACGTCCCCTGCTGGAAAGCATGGACGCATAGTATGAGCAACCGTACCAAACAACGTCGATCTGGAGGGTTGACCCTCCTGCTGTATCAACGCACGCTGCATCCAGAACTGTTCCGTATTCTGAAGACGGATAAAGTTCTCCGTCGGGTTTACGAGGCGGATATCTGGTTGATCGAAGGTGGTCATGTGGTCGCTTTCACGGCGGGCAAGAATACACTAGCCGAAGTGATCATGACCAGCGGCGAGCCGCTGACCGACCGAGGTCTGCTGCAGACGATTCCCTGCCGCGGCGAGAAGTATCACGAGATGACGGCACCGGGCGGAAACATCAAGTACATGATCAGCACGCAGGAAGAGCAACTCACTCAGACGCTGTATGAAGCGACGAAGAATGAGATTGCCAACTACGCCGCCAAGCGCGAGCTGATGACGGCGGAAGTGCCGGCCACGCCGGAGACCGGCGGGACGCTAAGTGTGCTCGATATCGAGCGTCGGAGCCACGAGTTGCTCGTCCAGAGCTTCCACCTATTCGACGAAAGCCAGATGGTCATCAAGACCCAGGCGATCTTCGAGGTGGTCAAGACCGTGGGGTAAGCGCTGCCGCCGATCGTTGAGTAAAACAGAAGGCACGCGAACAATCGTTCGCGTGCCTTTTTGATTGCGCCAACGATCTAAACGGCGGGGGTGTGGCGGCAAAGCGAACCGGGCCATCAGTAGGATCAATACCTATGCGTCGAGAAAGACCGGTCTGAGGTGCCGGTCGAAGATGTTGGTAGTCACATTGCCGGCGATGGCGGATTCATAGGCTTCCAAAGCATCGGTGTAGCGGGAGCCCATTTCGGCGGCCAGCTTGTAGCCGACGTGCAGCAACTGGCGGACGTGGCGGTTGTAGTGGGGGCAACTGGAGTCGTGGCGGAGGACGTGGGCGAAATGCTCGCCGGTCCAGTGGGCCACTTCATCGGGCGAGGGGAGCTTGGCGCGGTCGATGTCGATGACGGTTGCGTAAGGGGTGCAAACCTCGTCGAAACGGGCCAGCGTACCGCGGTAGACGTCCTTGGCGATGGCGAGGCCTTCGCCGCCGGCCATGGCCAAGCCGATCAATTCTTCCAACCAGGTGGTGCCGGCGGTTTTGAGGTGCATGCCAGCGTTGTGGGTACGGAGGGCCCGGCGGACGAGGGAGTAGATCGAGAACTTGTCGCTGCCAGAATGGATGCTGAGTTTCAGGTTCTTGGGAAGGGCAAATTCCTTGACGGCAAATGCGATCACGGCCAGGTCGTCGTTGAACTCCTTTTCGAACTGCGAACGATCGCCAACATAGTCAATGCCTTTATTGAATCGGCCGGTGAATTTCGGGGCAATGGTCTGCAGCGGGACTTTCTGATCAGCCAGAGCCGCCAGGATGAAAAACAGTTCCATGGGTGTTTGGGGCTGGTCGGTTTCATCCATGGAGACTTCGGTGATGAAGTTGTCCTTGCCCTTGGCAGATTCGATGTGGCGATAGATGCGGCCGGCTTCCTCAGCAGCAATGAGATATTTGCGGGCGATGGCCTCGATGTGCTCGGGCGACAGAGTTGCGTCGCTGCTCAGGCCTGGAATTCGCAACGAGCCGGCGTAACGCCGATAGGACGAGACGAAAACGCGGATGTCGGCATCGGCAGCAGGCTTGTTGATGTAATCGGCCACGTCCACGGTGTAGAAATCGCTGGAGGCCAGGAAATTGTCCACGGTCTTGAGGTTGATGTGGTCGGCATCGACGAAATAGGCATCGCGCCAGGCCAGGGCACTTACTGCCGCATCCGCTTCAACGCGGACGCTGGCGGGGGTGCTGTGGACGATCAGATGCTCGCGATTGGACTTGTTCCATACGGGGGCGACGGTAACACCGAGCGACTTGGCTTTGAGAAAGGCCGCCAGTTGCGCTTTGCCCTGGTGGGCAAAGCGGTCGCCGATGCCCATGCTGTATTTGGGAAGGATCATGGATGGCTCCTAGTGGTTTGTCAGTGCTCGATGGCGCTGAAGCCGCCCCTACCTGTGCTACGCACAGGCTGGGGCATCGTTGTTTTCGGGGCGGCCTTCGATGTAGAAGTAATTGTGAATGGGCTGGAGAATCGCCAGCACCTCGGCCAGGAGTTGGCGATCGAGGGGTTTCTCGGCCCATTCGGCCCATTTGCGGACGTTGGCTGGGTTCGCTGAGCCGGCGATGCAGGTACAGAGGTCGGGATGAGAGAGGGAGAATTGCAGGGCAAGCTGCGCGATATCCACGCCCTTGGATTGGCAATGCTCCGCAGCCCGGCGACAGATGGCGCGGACTTGAGAAGTGGATTTGTGCCAGGCGGGCAGGATGGCGTTGGTGAGCAGGCGAGCCGAGAACGGGGCGGCATTCATGATGTCCACCCCCCTGCTCTTCAGGTATGGGACGGTGTCGGCGAGCATCGAATTGATCAGCGTGTAATGGCTGTAAGAGAGAATGATGTCCAAGTCCGTGCGATCGAGGATGTACTTGAAGATCTTCATCGGATAGCCGCTAACACCGACGAAGCGGACCTTGCCCTGCTGCTGCACTTTTCGCAAGGCCGGCAGGGTTTCCTCGACAATCTGGGACATGTCCACGAACTCGATGTCATGGCAGAGCATGACGTCCAGGTATTCCACGCCCAGGCGGGTCAGGCTGACATCGACGCTCTCCCGGACGCGTTTGGCGGAGAAGTCGAAGTGCTCGACGTGATAGCGGCCGAGTTTCGAACCCAGCAGGTAGCGATCGCGCGGGATTTCGCGCAGGGCAACGCCCAGGAGGACCTCGGACATGCCGCGGCCGTAGAAGGGCGAAGTATCGATGAAGTTCATCCCCAGGTCGAGCGCCACATGAACGGCGCGGATGGCCTCGTTGATGTCCACCGATCGGAACTCCTGCCCCAGCGACGATGCGCCGAAGCTGAGGGCCGGCATCTTCAGACCCGTCTTGGCCGCAATGCGGTATTGCATGGGAATCTCCCGTCTGCAAGGCACATGTTCAGTCCATTCGCACGCCGATCGTCAGCAGGATGTTGGCAAAGCGTTGCTGGTCGCCGGTCTGGATGGTCAACACGTGGTCCGGGGTGGAGACGGCTTCGTAGAAGGCCCACTTTTCGATAGGCTTCAACTCCAGCGGTAAGCCGGCCTGCTTGAGGACACTCTTGTACTCAGCCCAGACGGGAGGGTCTTCCTGCAACGCATAGGGGCCCGACGTCTCGTACATCATCGTGTTGATTTCTTCGACGGGCACGGCCGAGAGCAATGCCTCCAGGACCTGCGTGCAGGTGACGACGCCGGGCATGAGATTGAGGCAGACCAGTTTCGCCTCGGGGCCCCGCTTGGAGGAGGCGGGGTAGTTGCCGTCGGCGATGAGAACCTTGGCATGGTGGCCAGCACAGCCGAGGATGGCGTTGATCTCGGAGTGGATAAGCTTGTGTTTGAGCATGGGCTTCTCCCGGATTATGTGTTCACAAAGGATCGCCGATAAGCATGAATTGTCAATCGGGCCGCTTCGTCAGAGTCGGGATAAGGCAGTGCCTCGGCTGAGACATACCCTTCGTACGCGATGTCGCGCAGGGCGGCGGCAATGGAGCGGAAATTGATGTGCCCACAGCCCGCGGGGCGACGATTGGAATCGGCAAAATGGATATGTCCGACGTATTTGCCGCCGGTACGCAGGGCGGCGGCCAGGTTCGTCTCTTCGATGTTCATGTGGAACAGGTCGCAGAGGAGCTTGACATTGGAGGAGCCCACGGACTCCAGCAGCCGTACGCCATCGGCAACGGTGTTCACCAAGTTGGTTTCATAGCGATTCAGCGGCTCGAACAGCAGGGGAACGCCGTATTGGGCGGCATGATCGCCGAGGGCTCGGAGCGATTCGGCGAGCCATTCCCTGGCCTGATTGCGTTCGACGCCATCGCCCCACCGGCCCTGCATGGAGCCGATGATCGCACTGGCGGAGAAATCGCCGGCCAAGTCGATGATGGAGCGGATAAAGTCTTTTGCGCGATGGCGGATGGCGGGATCGGGGCTGGAAAGATGCAGGCGGTGTCGCACCCAGCCGCCGCCGGTTCCCAAGGCGGCAAGCTTCAAGTCCTGGGCATTAAGCAACCGGCGCAGCTCGCTGCGGTTCAACGCGCCAGCAGAGGGCGCGAAAACCTCCACAGCATGAAAGCCAAGTTGCTTGGCCTTCTGGCATGCGCCCGGCAGGTCGTCCCAGAAGACAAAAGGCCCGCCGCGGGCTTCGGGAACGAGGCTGATCGTCACACACGACCGTATCATCATTTACTCCTCACTCACATAACCTCGATCATCGCCTTGATGACGCCAGTGTCGGGTTTCGTGTATGTCGGGAAGTCAGCGATGAGCTGGTCGAACGGGCTGCGATGCGTGATCCACGGGCGGGTATCGATGCGGCCTTGCTCGATCAGTCCGATGATTCGGCTGAAGTCCGCGGGCAGCGCATTCCGCGAAGCGTATAACGTCACCTCGCGTGCATGGAACAACGGGTCGGCGAAGGAGATATCGGCGGTTACGATGCCTACAAAGACCATCCGCCCGGTATGGGCGACGTACTGAAATGCGCCGCACATCGACTTGGGGTTGCCGGTGGCGTCGAACACCATGGGCATCAGGGCGCCCCGGGTGATCTCCTCGAGTTGCTTGAGCTCTGAGCCATCGCCCTTGAATTCGACGGTGTTTTGAACCCCCATGACGCGGCGGCAGTAGTCCAGGCGGCGAGGGTTCATGTCCATGACCGTGAGCTGGGCACCGGTGAGCTTCACGAACTCGATCACAGCCAGGCCAATGGGACCGGCCCCGATGACCAGGACCTGCTCGGCGGGCTTGGGCGCTCCGCGATTGACCGCATGACAACCGATGGCCAGCGTTTCGACCAGAGCGAGTTGATCGAAGGTGAGCCTGTCCGACTTATGCAGCTTCCGAGCCGGGACAATGAATTGCTCCCGCAAGCCTCCATCGGTATGGACCCCGAGAACTCGGATGTTCTTGCAGCAGTTGCCGCCGCCATGCTGGCAAGCGAAGCATTCCTGGCAGTTGATATACGGCTCGACCGAGCAGCGGTCGCCGGGCTTTACGTGCGTAACGTCTGGGCCAACCGCCAGCACCTCGACGCCCAGCTCATGGCCGGGGATGCGTGGGTAGCTGTAGAACGGCATCTTGCCAAGATATCCGCTGACATCCGAGCCGCAGATTCCGACACGGTGTACCCGAACAAGCGCCTCGCCTACGCCAGGACGACTGGGCTCGTCAATTTCAACTCGCCGAAACTGTCCAGGCTTTTCCAGCAATATCGCTTTCATGTTCGTTTCGCTTCCCGGTTTTTATTTCCGCCCTGAGACTTCAGCCGGACTCGACCATTGCCGCATCATAACATCTCTTTCGTAGCTACGCTTGTGGATGTGCGCTATCGCGATTGAGCCATTTCGAGGTTCACGGCGATGTTTCGACCTGCTACGGTCAAAGCCAACTCGTGAACCTTAAGGAGCGAACCGATGATTAAGAGCGCAATGCACACTCAACGCAGACAGGGCGGCCGCAGCACTTCCGGTAACGGCGGACGGGCTACCCCGCTGATCCATCAAAAGGCCAATGAGATACAGCAATTCGGCACAGTCAACCCCATGCCGATCGCCCTTTCCGAGGATGTCTGCAAGCAGAGCGTGGACAATCTGAATCAAGTCCTAGCCGACACCATCACGCTACGCGACCTGTATAAGAAATGCCATTGGCAGGTATCCGGGCCGACTTTCTACCAGCTTCACTTGTTGTTCGATAAGCACTATGAGGAGCAACTGGAACTGGTGGATCTGATTGCGGAGCGAATCATGATGCTTGGCGGCATCAGCATCGCGATGGGTCACGATGTGGCCGAGTTGACCCAAGTGCCGCGGCCACCCCAGGGGCGTGAAGAGCCGCCGGCACAGATCTCGCGGTTGCTTGAGGCGCACGAGATCATTCTTAAAGAGTCACGATCCATGGCTCACGACGCCGGCGAGGCTGGGGATGATGGCACCAACGATCTGCTGATTAGTGACATCGTCCGCCGCAATGAGATGCAGGCGTGGTTTCTCGCCGAGCACCTGGTGGAGACGCCGTTGGTCAAGGCCGACTAGGGCTTATCAAATGGAACTGACGACGCAAGTCGGGCCGGGGACAGCCCGGCTCGACTTGCGGGCGAAAGCTGCGGGACAAGCGTCGACGGATCATTCATTGCACGGTCAAGTACTGCACACTGAATAGATGCCGCTCATCCACCCACGTTCGCGTCAGGCGATATCCGCATTCTCTTGCCAAGTGATCAAACTCGTGGATAGCGTATTTATAGGAGCTCTCGGTAAGAATGCTTTCCCCTTCGCGGAACTCGAAAGTTTCGCCAGCAATGTGAACCCTCTGTCGGATCAGGCTGATCAGATGCATTTCCATTCGTCCGCGTCGGGCATTGTAGCAGGCATAGTGTGCAAATCGGTCGATAACGAAATCCGCCTGCAGCTCGCGGTTGATGCGAGCCAGCAGATTCAGATTGAAACATGCCGTCACCCCAGCCGCATCGTTGTAGGCTAAATGCAACAGACGAGGGTCCTTCTTCAGGTCCACCCCGATCAGCAGCCCGCCGCCTGGCCCACACACTGCCCGCACCCGGGATAGGAAGTCCTTGGCCTCGCGCGGCTCGAAGTTGCCGATCGTGGAACCTGGGAAATAGACAACAGTCCGGTCGGCCTCTTTACACCCGGCAGGCACAGCGAAGTGCTGGGTATAGTCCGCACAGACCGGCAGCACCTCCAGATGCGGGTACGCCGCAGCCATGGCACCGGCCGCGTGCATCAACTGCGTGCGCGATATGTCGATCGGCACGTATGCCACGGGATCCTGAAGATGATCCAGAAGGATGCGTGTTTTGATGCTGCTGCCGCTGCCATATTCAAGCAGCAGGCATCCGCGTGCCAATAGCGACGCCATTTCCTGGCCCCATCGCTGCATGATGCCGATTTCCGTGCGAGTCAGATAATACTCGTCGAGCTCGCAGATCTGCTCAAACAGCCAGGAGCCCCGCTCGTCATAGAGGTACTTGCATGGCAGGTGTTTGTGGCGTCGGCGCAGGCCGCGCAGGACCTCTGTGCGAAAGCTCTCGGGTTTGGGCGCCACATCGTGCAGTCGGAGCAGCCCACTGCTTGCTGGTCTCATGCATCCCTCGCCAGTCGAAATCCCATGAATTGCCACCGCGCTTCGGGCGGGAAGAAGTTGCGATAGGTCCGGCGGATGTGGGACCGCGGCGTAGCACAAGAGCCGCCGCGGAGCACAAACTGGTTGCACATGAACTTCCCGTTGTATTCGCCTAGCGTGCCCTGTGGGGGGCGGTAGCCGGGATAACCCACGTATGGGCTGGCCGTCCACTCCCAGACATCACCAAACACCTGCGTAAGCGAGGAATCCTCGCGATACTGTGGAACCGGGTGGTAGCAGCCGCTCTCCACGAAGTTTCCCTCGATGGGTAGCGGCGCCGATGCAACTTCCCACTCCCCTTCCCGGGGCAAACGGGCCCCGGCCCATCGCGCGTAGGCATCTGCTTCGTAATAGCTGACATGGCAAACCGGCTCGGCATCGTCGATGGCGCGCATTCCGGAAAGGGTCATGTGCCGCCATTGGCCGTTGTCGCGTTCCCAGTACATCGGCGCCTCCCACCCCTGATTCTGCACGGTGTTCCAGCCATCGGAAAGCCAGAGTTCGCCTCGCTGATAGCCCCCGTCTTCCATGAATGCGCGGTACTCGCCATTGGTCACCAATCGGGACGCCAGTTCAAAGGATTCGAGAAACACGCGATGCTGAGGCGATTCATTGTCGTAGGCAAACCCCTCCCCTGCATGTCCAATCCAACGGATGCCCTCGCCGAACGCGACCCAGCGGGCGGGTGGAGCTGAGTTTGTTGCGATGGGGCTCTGGCGCTGAGAGTACGCCGGCCGAAGCGGGTTAACCGAGAATACATGCTTGATATCTGTCAGTATCAACTCCTGGTGCTGCTGCTCGTGATGCAGGCCGATCTCGACCATCGGTGCAAGCTGGGCCAAGGCGCTGGGGCTAGCCTGATTAAGCAGCGTCAGCATGTAATCATCGACGTGTTGCCGGTAGCGATAGATTTCCTCCACCGTCGGCCGCGAAAGCAAGCCACGTTTGGGGCGGCAGTGGCGTTGGCCGATCGTCAGGTAGTAGGAATTAAACAAGTAATTGAATTGCGGATGGAAGGGCCGATACCCCGCAATGGCTTTGCTCAGAACCAGTGTCTCAAAGAACCAGGTCGTATGCGCCAGATGCCACTTGGTCGGGCTCACATCGGACATGGACTGAATGACGTAATCTTCATTCACCAGGGGCATGCAGAGTCGCTGGCTGGCCGCCCGGATTTCGCGATAGCGATCGGCCAGGGTCTGAAGCGTCGGCTCACCGGCGCGATCCGGCGCGGCGGCAACCGCCGATGCTGCGTTATCACTAGCCATCCAACACCTCCTCCGCTGATGCTCAATCCAGGCGTCGGCCGGGATAAACCGAGAATCCTGGCCGCCCGGTGCAAGCTTTGTTCCGCCAATGGAGAAGTTCCCGATTAAAGCGGGCAACCGCATCAAAGGACAAGGAGTATCGTCATGAGCGTAACTGCTGAGGGGATATCGCGTAGAAGTCGCCAATTGACGCGTTTGCATAGCCGAGAGACTCCAAGCCAGAACCTGCTGAGCGGCTTATTGAGCGGCTTGGTCGGCGGGTTGGTGGCCTCTTGGGTGATGAACCAATTTCAAGCGGGTTGGAACAAACTGTCGCAGTATCGACAGCAATCTCAGCCGCAGGAGTCCCGGGTTGAAACACGACTGGAGAGGCGGCTGGAAGGGGGGCAACCTGTGGCAACCCTGCCGCAAGCCCATCCTCAGCAGCAGGAGATCAGTACGCAGGAGGAGCCCGCCACGCTGAAAACGGCTGCGGTCATCGCCCGGCAAGTGTTGCATCGCGAGTTGACGCCGGACGAAAAAAAGGTTGCCGAGCCGTTGGTGCACTACGTTTATGGCACCCTGATCGGTGGTGTTTACGGGGCATTGGCCGAGGTGATGCCGGTCGCCAAGCTTGGGGCTGGCAGCCTTTATGGAACCGCGGTCTGGCTTGGTGGAGACGAAATCGCACTGCCGCTATTTGGGCTCGCCAAGCCACCCAACCAATATCCGCTGTCGAGTCACGTATACGCACTGGCCTCGCATTTGGTGTATGGAGTCACGCTGGAAGGCGTGCGTCGCGCGATACACAAGGGACTCACATGACTTGCGCGTAATCGGGTATCCGCAATGGATTGTTGGGCGGATTCCGAGGCGTGTATGCTCTTCAACGCGTCTCGGGTTTCAGACGCAAGCCCCGAGGGACCAGGATGCGTTCCAGAAGTTGGAAGAGGCCTTGGACAAGCAGGGCCAACATGGCCGCGGGGATGGCGCCTTCAAGAATCAGGCTGACACTGTCGAGGCGGATGCCGGTGAGGATGGGCTGGCCATAACCTCCGGCGCCGATCAGTGCTCCCAGCGTGGCGGTGCTGACATTGATGACGGCGGAGGTATTGATCCCCGCGAGGATCGATTGCGACGCCAGGGGCAGTTCCACTCGCCGCAGCCTCGCCCACCGCGACAGGCCCAGCACCTCGGCCGACTCCCGAATGGGTGGGGGAATCCCCACAAGCCCAGCCTGCGTATTTCGGACGATGGGAAGCAGGCTGTACAGGAACAGCGCCACGATGGCCGGCCAAGCACCGATGCCCAGGAGCGGGATCATGAATACCAGCAGAGCCAGCGAGGGAATAGTGTAGATGCCTGCGACCACGCCGAGGACGATTTGACCGAGTTTGGCATATCGTGCCGCAACGATGCCCAGGGGAACGGCCACCGCGATAGCCGCCAGGAGCGAAACGCCGACGAGGAATAGATGCTCGCCGGTGCGATGCAGGATGCGGCTGCCGACACCATCGCTGCGGCCATTCGTATGCACCGCCAGTGTGTGAGCGAGGAAATCCGCGGCCACCTGTGCCTCCGGCACATGCTGCAGCTTGACGCGGGCATTCATTTGCGTCATCTGGGTCGGTGATACCCGCCCTTCCAAACGCAAGATGGCTTGCAGAGCTTCAGGTGCGCGGCGGGCCAGGTCTGCTCGGTACAGATACACGGCCTGGTACTCGGGAAACACCTTCAAGTCATCCTGCAAGACTCGCAGGTGGTAATACGCGATCTCGGCGTCCGTCGAGTAGAGATCCATCGCATCAATAGCGCCGTTTTCCAGGGCACGGTACGCCAAATCGTGGTCCATCCCGCGCACATCGTTCTGGGGAAGGGCATACCCCCTCTGCAGCGCCGGCCAGCCATCTGCGCGGTCCATGAACTCGTTGCTCATGGCAAAACGGAGTTGTGGGTAGCGTTTCAGATCCGAGATCCGCGTGATGCCTAACCGCTGCGCAACATCTTCACGCATGCCGATGGCATAGGTGTTGTTGAATCCCAGAGGCCCGCTTATGGCGACCCCGGCCGCGGACAGTACCTGCTCCAATTGTTCGGGCGAGTGGATGCTTTGGGCCGCGAGGATTTCCTTGATGAGTGTGCCGGTGTACTCCGGGTATAGATCGATTTCTCCACTACGCAGCCCATTCCACAGTACCCGCGACCCCCCCAGTTCGCGTTTGTACACCACCGATGCCCCGCCGCTTTGCGCCAACTGCGAGGCCAGTTCCCCCAGAATCACCGACTCCGTAAATGATTTGGAGCCCACACGCACGCTGGGCGGCTCATGGGTGGCAGAACGTGCCCACCCCCCTACCGTCACCAGCACAACCAGTGTCACAAGCCACACTCTCATACTCGCCTGCCCAGCATGTCGAGCGGGTTACGCTGTGCGTTGATGAACCGCTCGACGAAGGCGTCTTTGGGTTGGCAGACCAGTTCCTCGGGCGTCCCCTGCTGGACGATCTGCCCATCGCGAAGCAGCACGATCTCGTCGCCGAAGAATACCGCCTCGCCCATGTCGTGCGTCACCAGGACCACCGTCTTGGCCAGCGCCTGGAAAACTCGCTTCAGCTCGTTTTGAAGCTCATAGCGAACCATGGGGTCCAGTGCTCCCAGGGGTTCATCCAGCAGCAATACATCTGGATCGAGCATTAGCCCGCGCATGAGGCTCACACGTTGCCGCTGTCCGCCCGATAGCTGGCCCGGGTATCGCTCAAGCACGTGCTGAGGCAGTTGCATCAGATCCAGCAGTTCTGCCACGCGATCGCGGATGGCCGTGGGGTTCCATCGCAGGTACTCAGCCATCAACGTCACATTCCCGCGTGCCGTCAGATGCGGGAACAGCCCCCCTTCCTGAATGACATATCCCATTCGCCGTCGCAGTTCGAGCGTGTTCTCGGGTGTTACGGGCTTCCCGTCGAACAGCACCGCCCCACTATCCGGCTGCACCAGTCCGACAATCAATCGCATGATGGTGGATTTGCCCGATCCACTGGGGCCGATCAGCACGGTCGTCCGGCGAGCAACCATCTCCAGGCTGGTCGGCTTCAACGCAAGCACCTGACCATACTGCTTGGAAACGTTCACGAGCTTCAGCATTGCCCCTGATCCTAGGGGCCCATCCTTACCGCGCGAACGGGGGTACTGGAGAACCTTTCGGTTCTCCAGCAAGCAGACTGGCGGGCGGAGCACACCCTATGCGCTCAATTTGTGAATAAAGACAACTCGTCAGACGGAAACCACTCGCACTATCGTAAGACTCTCCATCTTCAGCGGAGTTCATCATGGCCAAACAATGTACACACCTGAGTCAGATTCGCCCGGTCAAACCCAGTGCCAATGGCTGCGAAGAATGCCTCGCCATGGGCGACACTTGGGTCCACTTGCGCGAGTGCCTGGTCTGTGGCCACGTCGGCTGTTGCGACTCTTCCAAGAACAAGCACGCCACCAAGCACTTCCATGCAACCGGCCACGCGATCATGCAATCCTTTGAGCCGGGAGAAGACTGGCGCTGGTGCTACATCGATCAGGCATACGTGTGAACGGCGGCATCGCGTTCCAATGCCGTGCGATCCCAACCGGCGCGATTCGCCCCTGCTTCGTAGGTACTCTGGAGGAACTCCAGCAATGCCTGTCGTGGCGACGATGCCGTGCGCACATCGTCATACATGAGCACGAACTCCGACAGCCGTGAATCATAGTACGCCTGGCCCGGCCGGATGACCTCATCCCGCAGCCCTGGCGGCTCAGGGACGGTGTAAGAGTAGTACACCGGGCTTTTCACTTCGGTCCCAAACCACGAGCCCCCCGGCCAGAATCCATGACTGATGCACTCATGAGAATAGGCTTCGCGCGTAATCCGGTCGGCCCCGGGGCGATCGGGAGCCCGGCGCCCGGAGAATCGCGTCACCGCCAGATCGAAACTCCCCCAGAAAAAGTGCACCGGGCTGCACTTGCCCAGGAATCGCGCTCGGAATTCGTAGAATACCTGCTCCGTTTCCACCAGGATTCGCCAGAAACGATACGCCTGCTCCGGATTGTACGTGGCATGTTTCTCGTCCTGGTCAAATGGGATTCCCTCGCTGACTTCAACCGGCTTGGGCCAAATGTGCACTTGGACGCCCAGCGCCTCCAGTGACGCCATCAGCTCGCGGTAGAAACTGGCCACCGATCGCGACACCAGCGGCATCGTCTTTCGCTGCCCGTCGCTGCTGTTGATCGTGAGATTGTGGTCGACGAAGTCAAGCTCGATTTCGACATCCCGATCCCCATACGGCATGGCAGCCGTCCCGAGCCCGCGAGCCGTCACGTACAACGGCACATTCCACCAGTGGTTTACCAGAGGCGTCAGCGCCAGGCGGACCTTCCCGACAATTTGCGTCCACATGTGCAACGTTGCGTACGTATCCCGCCATTCATCCAGCGGCAACGCCGGCCAGGTCACGATTGTCTGACGTTCTTGCTGTTGAGCGATGTCGATCATGGCACGATCCTCCAGGCAAGTGACAACGCCCGCAGCATACAGCGGCTGCAAC
>JBLNDH010000188.1:0-4598 GCA_050261455.1 Bacillota bacterium | reverse complement strand
ATCAGCCCCTCAGCGCGGACCCGGCGCTGGTGCCGGAGTGGGTGAATCGCAAGGGCGAATACGGGCCGGTGCGGGTGTGGGATACGGAGAGTTGGGTGGCCAACAGCGAAGACAAGATCGCGGCGGTGATTGCGACCATGCGGGCGATGGGGCAAAGTCGAACCGCGGGGATTTACGGCGGAAATGTGTACGAGTCGCAGAAGCATCGGGTGGATGGGAAGGAGGTGGCGGTGGTACAGGCATGGGCGCCGGCGGCGGGAGTGGCGGCGGTGCAGAAGTTCATCGGGCAGCGGGCGTTTAAAGAACTGCTGTTCAAGAACGGCCTGCCTTGGGTGCTGACGTTTGAGGGGCTCAAGAATGCGGAGGATGGGACGGTCGTGGTGGTGGGCGATCTGGGCGGGGCGTATGAGAAGGATCGGACGCTGTTCCGCTCGGTGCGATTGGAGAAGGGTGCGAAGCTAACAATCTCGGATGGGGGCGGGGTGTTCAAGCTGTTCGACTTCTATGGGAATCCGGTGAAATCCGAGGGCGGGAAGATCGTGGTGCCGCTGAATGGGCTGGGGTATTTCCTGAGGACGGACGGGAGTGCCGGGTCGTTTGAGAAGCTGCAGAAGGAGTTGGCGGCGGCGAAGATCGAGGGGTATGCGCCGGTGGAGATTATGGCCAGCGATTTGACGGCGCCGATCGAGCGGAAGCCGGTGCTGAAGGTGAAGGTGACGAATGTGCTGAACCGGCCGATGAAGGGGAAGCTCACGGCGAAGCTGGCGGATTTGACGCTGGAGGCGGCGGAGCAAGAGGTGAGTTTGGAGGCGAATCAGACGAAGGAAGTGGCGTTCAAGGTTGTCGGTGGCAAAGCGAATGAAGCGAATGCGTATCGGCTGTCGGCGCTGTTTGAGGGCGGGCTTGATGGCAGCGCCAGGCATGAAGAGATGATGCATGTGAACTACATCGCGAAGCGCACGATCACCGTGGATGGGAAGCTGGACGACTGGGCGGGCGCGATCGGGCAGGCGGTGGGGCAGAATCAGCGGATCGGGCGGAGCATGACGGAGGCGGCGTATCTGCCGTTCCAGGAATGGAAGGATGCGTCGGGGCCGGGCGCGGCGGCGGCGTGGATGGCGTATGACCAGGAGAATTTCTACTTCGCGGCGAAGGTGGCTGGGAAGGATGAGGGGATGGTGCGGTTCGAGACGCGGGATGACGATCAGTACTTCTATCCGGAGAAGGTGGCGGACAACGGGAAGGAACTGGTCTGGCCGGCGGGAGTGCGGCGGTTTTCGTATCGGAAGGACCCGGATCTGCCGGCCGGGAATGGCAAGCACAATGTGCAGATCGCGTTCAACGTGCTGCCAGCGGAACAGAAGGGGTGGCTGACGCATCCGGCGGGGACGATGCCGCGGTTCATGGCGTACCGGGATACGGATTACGAGTTTGCTTTGAACCCGGTAGCAGAGAAGTTTGGCAGCGGGACGGAGGTGTTCTGCTTGCTCAAGCCGGGTGCGCCGCGGAAGCATTTTTATCCAAGGCAGCCGAAGGCGCCGGTGGATGGCGGGCCGGTGAAGTCGGCGAAGCTGGAAGTTCGCGAGGAGGGCAATGGGCGAGTGTTTGAATGTGCGATCCCGTGGGGCGAGATACCGGAGGTTAAGAAGCAACTCGATGCGGGACAGACGGTGAAGTTCAGTTACCGTGTGAACAACGGCGGCTCGGCGTATGAGCTGGCGGTAGAGCGAAGCATATCGAAGGTGAATACCTTTGCGTTCCACAATGACTGGGGAACGCACTGGGCGAATGAGTTGGAGTTTGGATTCGAAAGATAGGAACCCAAAGCGCAAGCGCCCAGGGATTGCTATCCCTGGGCGTTATTCTGCGCGGAAACTGAACTTTGCGCGGGGTCAGTGGGCCATGACGAGTTGGGTTCCGCCGAGGCGGCGGCCCCGGGTTTCGGGGAACATCCAGACCCAGGCACCGGTGGCGAGGGCGAAGAAGGCGGCGAGGGAGATACCACCGGCCAGGCCGTAGCGTTGGGCAACCAGGGCAATGATGACGGGGGTAAAGAACTGAACGCCCCGGGCAAGGTTGAAGGCGGCGCCCATGGCGGTGTTGCGGATGGCAGTGGGGAAGATCTCGGCGAAGAGAGGCCCGTAGCCGCCGAACATGCCAGTACCGACGCCCACGAGGAACATGCATGCCAGAATGACGTCGGCGCGTCCATTGACAGCGTCCCAAAGGACGGTCGCCATCAGGAGGCCGAGCGCCCAGAGGACGGAGTAGATTGAGTAGGCGGGCCGACGACCGATGGAGTCTGCGACAATGCCAAAGGTAAGGTAACCAAAGAATCCTCCGGCCTGCGTGACCAGGAGCCAGACCGCAGACCTGGCTTGAGAGAAGCCACGTTGTTCCTGAAGATAGCCAGGCAGCCAGGAGTAGGTAAACCAGTAGGCGGACAGATCGAGCAATGCGAGAATCAGGGCCATGTAGAACATTTTGCTGCAAGGTCCGACGAACAGATCGAGGAAACCTCGCCAGCCGATGGGGTGGGTGGTACCGGTGATGCTGCTGCAGAGGCCAACGTCTTCGGTGACGGGCGCACCCACGGCGGCGGAGCTGCCAGATTCTTCGCCGGGGCGAGTACGATTACGCAGAAGCCAGAGGTCGGACTCGGGGATTTCGACCCAGATCATGGCGGCGACAAGCAAAGCTGGGAACAGGGAGACGAAGAAGCAATGGCGCCAGCCGATCGCCGGCTCGAGGAAGCCGCCAACGACGGACGCCAAGGCGATGCCGATGGGGGCGCCGGTTTGGATATAGGCGCCATATCGCCCGCGCATGCGCGGGGGGAAGGTTTCGGCGACATAGGATTGACCGGTGGCCCATTCTCCTCCGACGCCGAGGCCACAGATAACGCGATAGATCAGTAGTTCGGTGAAATTGCCGGCAATACCACACAGGAAGGTACCGACGCTGAAGGTGAGAATGGTGCCGAGGAGAACAGGTTTGCGACCGTAGCGGTCGGCGAGAACGCCGAAGATCACCCCGCCAACAGCTGTGGCTGCCAGGGAGAGGCCGAGGATGTAAGAAAGCTCCAGTTTGGAGAAATGCAACTCACGGCCGATAGGAACCAACAGGAAGGAATAGAGGATGAGGTCGTAGAAATCGAACATCCAACCGGCCCAGGTGAGGCCAAGGATCTTGTAGTGCAAGGGCGTGGGCTTGTCGTACTCGCTGAGCAGCATAAGGGTTCCTCCGCAGGGACGCACAAACCACCCCAACGAGGCGGTCCGCGAAACCCAGGAATCGCTTGTTACATAGCGGCGGGATTGGTCGCGTACTCGGTTTTGAAGCGTTTCTCTTCTTCCGGCGGCTCGGGCGGAGCACTATACCGGCCGGACAGCAGAGCCCCGGCGCCGGGAGCAATCGGCTTGAGGCCAAGCTTGCAGAGCATTTCGAACGTGGTGCAGACGGCGGCAGAAACAACAGGAATACCAACGGCCTGCTCGACAATGGGGATTGCATCCAGGGAGGGCATCTGAACACAGGCGGACAGGACTAAAGCGTCGGCGCCGCGTGTGTTAACTTGCTTGGCGATGTCGATCAGGGCCAGGGGATCACGGGCCCCCACCTCCAGATTATCGCAGATCTCCAAAGCAATGTGGTCTTGGACATGGAACCCTTCGGACTCGATGTAGTCGATAACGAGTTGGGTAAGGGGTTTCATGTAGGGCGCAATGAGCGCGATGCGATTGGCCTTGAGGGCATGAAGACCATTGACCAGAGCGCCCGCACTGGTGACGACGGGGGCGGCACCACCATTCTCGATGGTGATCCGGTGAAGACGCGCCTCGGATTCGCGATGATAGCCTTTGCCCATGCTCATGATCGCGACCAGGCAGGCATAGCCGAGGACATCGACACGCGCATCGGACAATTCCAAGGCACAGCGATCGGAATCACGGTCCATAGCCTCCAACTCTTCCTTGGTGACCTTCTGCATGCGCATGCGGCTGGAGTGGAAGGTAAAGCGTTCCGGCTCGATGCTCTCGCGGGCGCGGAGCATGGCCGGGATTTCGGTTTCCATGGTGGTATTGGAACTGGGGACGATCTGCCCGATGCGGCAGTAGCGTTTCATGGCCAACCTCCAATATGGGCCGGCCCTCCTTCGCAGGCGGCTTCCGCTGCCCGCCGGACACCTGAGTAGCGGCAAATGCTGTTCCTGCTCAGGAGGTACTCTGGATTGCACTGGGGATGCGAGCAGGCGGCGGGCGGTTCATTTCAAAGGGGATGGGAGGAGGAGGCTCTTGGCGAGCCCAGATCGACCGGAGGCGTTTGGCTCGGCGGAAGCCTCGCCCCACCGGAGCCGCGACCTTCCTGGAGACTTGTCATTTCGGAGCCATGGTGCGGGTATGGCTGAGACTGTATATTCCGCGACCAACTGGAGAATGACTATGAGAATAGCAGCTTGTGTATGCGTCCTTGCGGGTCTGGTGCTGGCGGGTTGCGCCAACAAGACGGTTCCACCGGTGGTGGAGCAGGTGCCGGCGTTGCGGCCGCCGGCAGTGCCGCTGGTGACGCACGATCCGTATTTCAGCGTGTGGTCGATG